>NZ_CAXVWM010000040.1:0-9756 GCF_964263775.1 Agreia sp.
GGCGAGGCTGTTGCGCACAAGTGCCTGCAGCATCGCTCCCGACACGGCGAGCACTGCTCCGGCGACCAGGGCCATCGCCACACGCGGAGCCCGGGTGGCCCACACGATCTGCTGCGTGGAGTCCGACCAGTCGCCTCGACCTGTCGAGAAGAGTCCGTCGGCGAGAACGCCGACGACCGTCGAGGTCGGAATGGCAACGGGTCCGATGCTCACCGCGACCAGCGCGGCGGCGAGGGATGCGCAGGCAAGGCCGACGATCGTCAAGGCTCCGCGTCGGCGACCGCGCCTGATCGAGGCCACGACCTCGGGCACATTGTCGATCACCATGGCCACTCTTCCTGTTATTGAGAACGATTCTCACATACAGTAACCCACGATGACCGCTCGTTCTGACCGGGGGCCGCGCGAATGGCGTCGCGTCAGGTTGGAGGCGGCTTCGACGACGACGGGGTTGATGGTGTCGAGCCGTGTGGCATCGGGCTGGTCAGCACTCCGACCGAGAAGGTGGCCGCGCAGCTCGCCGACGAATTTCCCGACATCAGCGGAGGAAGTGGTTCTCTCGTATTCACCACGACAGACGACATGCCGTTCACAGACGCGCAGAAGGCTCAAGTCGGCTCGCTGCTGACTCACCTCGGAGAGCTTTCGGGGGTCAAGGCCGCCACGAACCCGTTCACCATCCAGACGCAGCTCGATTCCAGGTCGCCGATCGCCGAGCTGTCGACGAACATCCGATTCGTCGCCCAAGACGGCGCGGCGGCGCTCGCGACGGTGCAGTTCACCGACGACGCCTTCCTCGTGCCGCCCGCGGTTAAGCAAAACGCGGTGGCCGTAGCCGACGGCGCACAGATCATGGGCGTCGACGTGACTGTCTCCAACGAACTCGTGCAGGGTGTGCCGAACCCGTTCGGACCGGGCGAGGTCGTCGGCATTATCGTCGCAGCCGTCGTGCTGATCGCCCTGCTCGGCACGGCGCTCGGAGCCGCGCTTCCCCTGGTCAGCGCTCTGGTCGGCCTGGCCGTCGCGCTGCTCGGAGCCCTGTCGTCCCCTCGACACCAGCGAGGGCGCGGTCACATTGGGCGTCGCGGGCAACGCGAGTGCGCAGATCGACATCTCCGAGAAGCTCGGGCAGGTCTTGCCGATCTACCTGGGCGTCGTGATCGGCCTGTCGCTGATCATCCTGATCATGGTCTTCCGCTCCATCCTCATTCCCGTGATCGCGACGGCAGGGTTCGTGCTCTCGCTCGTGGCCACGTTCGGCGGGCTCACCGCGATCTACCAGCTGGGCTGGCTCGGCGCCGTCTTCGGCGTGCACGACCCCGCGCCCATCCTGAGCTTTCTGCCGGTGCTCGAGATCGGCATTCTGTTCGGCCTTGCCATGGACTACCAGCTGTTCCTGGTCTCCGGCATGCGGGAGGCCTACGCGCAGGGGGCTCCTGCTCGGGTTGCCGTGCGGCGCGGGTTGGCGGTGGGCCGCCCGGTCGTCACGGCCGCGGCGATCATCATGATCTCCGTCTTCGCCGGCTTCGTGTTCTCCGACTCGTCGACGATCCGGCCGATCGGGTTCGGGCTGGCGTTCGGGGTGCTCGTCGACGCGTTCGTCGTGCGCATGCTCCTCGTGCCCGCGGCGATGCACCTGCTCGGCACCGCAGCCTGGTGGCTGCCGAGGTGGCTCGGCCGAATTCTTCCGAACATCGACGTCGAGGGCGCATCCCTCGAGCGCCGAGTCGACTCACGTCGATAAACGCATCGCGCGCGGACGTTTGATTCTCGAAACCAACTTGCTCCCCCTCGTCGTTGCATGTATACCTTTCTACGAAGGGTCTCGCGAATGCCTCCTGAACTGCGGTCCAGATGAACGAGCTGATGCATAGCAACGCGGCATTGGATGAAACGCAAAGACGCATGCTCGACGTCGCTATGAACCAAGTCCGGATGCGCGGGCTGAGCGTCGGTTTCGGTGACCTGCGACTTGAAGACGTCATAGAAGCGGCCGGTGTGTCCCGAAGTTCCGCCGTCCGTCATTGGGGTTCGAAATCAGCGTTTATCGAGGATCTCCTCGTCGAAGTTGCGCTCTTCGGCGCCGGCAACCTGACGGACTCCGACGCGATGAGTACAGCCCTGGCGGTCGCATCATCGCATCAGCAATGGCAAACCACACAGGTGGGTCGAGAAATGCTGATGTCTGAAATCATTCGGACAACTTTGGAGAACAACTATTTCTCTACCCTCGATTCGGTTGCTTGGCAGTCGTACCTTTCGATTTCGGCGACTCTTCTGACTGCAATGCCGAAGTCGAAACGTCAACGACTTGAATCCGCGTTGCTCGCCGGAAACAGTCGGTTCATTGATGAAATGGCTGGATTCTACGAAGAGATTGCGAATCTTCTTGGGTTTCGTCTCAGGACTGAGTTTGACGGCGGGTTCCGACTTTTCGCGACTCTCGCGTCTTCGCTCGTTGAAGGCCTGGCCGTACGTCATCAGTCTAATCCAGGGATAACGGATGAGCTGTACCTAGGGGACACCCCTGACGGTTCGGCTCGTCACGATTGGTCGGCCGCTTCTATAGGATTCTCAGCTCTGTACCGAACCTTTCTGGAACTTGACCCCACATTTGTGCCGTCGCAACAGGTGGGTTCGCAGTGACCGTGAAAAATCAATTCAGCGAACAAGATAGCGACTTCTGCGCTTTTTGATTGGAGATGTATTTCTCCGACGGTGTGACACGATGAGCACATGAGAGTGCATCGTTTCGTCCAAGCCTCCATCATCACCTCCGCCTTACTCTTGATGGGTGGCTGCGCAGCAACAGCGCCATACGGGCTTGAGGTGATGGCGCGGGCGCAAGAGTCGACAGACGCGCTTCCCAGCGTCCTTACGGACGCTGGAGTGGTCACTGAGTCCTCGATTCGTCTGATCCAGGAGCATGATGGAGTTAATTATTACGTCGGACAGAGCTCGTCAAACAAAGACGACGTCTGCTTTTTCATGTACCAGTCTGATAAAGCTTGGGCCAGCGGATGCTCATCGGCTCTTCCCATCGAGGTGGGCTTCGATGGCCTGCCGAATGCCGTGCTCACTAACAGCCCTGTCGACAACGACGGCTACAAATCCATAGGCGAGAACGTCAGCGTCGCAGTCGACTAACGATTTTTCCGGGGCCTGACGGCGCTCTTCCTCGGGGTCCTTGGCCACCCCAGCCGTCCGTGAAACGAGGTCGGGCCCTAGCACTTAAGCGTGTGCCGAAACAAGGATCAGGCTGACACATCGAGTCCCACGCCACGGAGAACATACCGCGTAGTCTCGGCCCCCTAACAAGGGAGTTCGATGATGAATATGCCCAAGAGGCGCGTATTGCGGACGGTCGCAGCGACCGCCTGCATAGCGGCCGCTGTCTTCGGCGGAGCGGCGGCAGCGCAGGCGGCCACGAATACATATTTTAGCGGGAGCTCGTCGCCGGGGTCGACTCACACGTCAGCGCAACGAGTCTCTTCCGGCGGGGGCGCTATCAACCTCTCCGTAGGAATCAACTACATCCAGGCCCGCTCCGCGGCTGGTGTGAACCCTCCTGCATATGAGGCACACGGTACGGGAGGGCAGGTGCTCACGCATCCGTCGTTCAACAGTGTGTCCACGTGCTTCTGGCTGCAGGACCCAAACCCTGACGTGGACCATCCCGGCGCCAACAACATCCGCTGCCAGCAGAACTACTGAACCAAGGAGTCACGACAATGAAGTCACCAACCAGAAACCATGTCCTCGCGGGTGCCGTCCTGGCGACGGCAGCACTTATCGGTGCGGGAGCCACGGTCGCCGCAAATGCGGCGACAATCGAAAGCAAGGGAGTTGAACTGCCATTGGCGGTGTCCCACACACCCATCGACCTCTCCGTGCTGACAGCCGCACAGTCGCCAGTCGATACCCTTCCCGCGGGGATGGAACAAGCCCAGCAGGATGGCAACATCAACCCCGCGACGACGCACCTTCTTGGCGAAAACTCGACAGGTACCGTTTGGGTCGCGCTCGACTACACGGGTCAGGTCTGCCTTATCGTTTCAGTCGCTCAGATTGAGGGACTGGGCTCCGTCAGCTGCTCAACGCCAGACCAGTTCAACTCACAAGGAATCTCGGTCATGACCGGCTCGCCGGATACTTCTGTTGAGGCATACCTGGTTCCGGACGTCGCGGTCGACGAGACGCCGATCATAACTACTCTCGACGGCTCCTCGTCTCCTAACCTGATTCTCGGAGACCCTGCGGTTGACGACGAGTCCTCTGCGAATCGAGGTTCGGGAGGCTCCTTTCCTGTAGTCGTCCTCTCAAACACGCTGCGAGGTAAGTAATGAAGCGGCGCTCACTGGGTGTCCTGCTTGCTTGGTCGCTTGCCGTTCCGCTGGCCTTGGCAGGAGGTGCAGCAGCGGCCAACGCAGCCACGGTGACATACAAATCCGGAGATGACTCCTTTTCTGTTTGGTACCTCGACAGCCCGAATCGAAGCTTGATTGGTGGATCAACATCCTGGGGTGCGACGGCCCCGTTCGTTGGAATTCTGAACATACAAACACTCAGTAGTGCAAACGGAAGCGTGGTCTCGACGAACGCCGCAGCAAACGGTGGAGTCCTGACTCACGTGCGCACGACAGGAACAAGCAGATGCAACTGGACCGCCTCTGGACCTGTTCAGCCAGGCACTCTAACCAGCATCACCTGCCGGTCCACAACATAGGGCAGGGTGCGTCGGCAGCCCCGTCTGGTTGGCGAAGCTGTCGACGCATCGCAGTGGTAGTTGAAACGCCAATTGAGGGTGTGTGGTGGCGATGAAAGCAGGCGTCAGGGCGGGACAGGCTGTTGCTGATGGCGAGAGGCCCGGCGGACGTAACACCGCTGCCCGAACCGAATCTGGACGAGCTCCCGCCTGAGATACAGAAAGAGTTCCAGGCGCGGTAGTTCCTTCCACCTGGGCCCGACGCGTTTTCGCGCCGAACCTCGACCGCAACTGGCGCCTGTTGGCCGACGTCGACCCGATCATTCATCAGCCCGCGCTCATGATCTACGGCGACCGAGATGTGATCCAGAAATCCGAGACTCTTGCAGACTTCGTTCCGAACGTGAAGGTCGTCGACCTCGACTGCGGGCACTGGATCCAGCAGGAGAAACCGGCCGAACTCAATGACGCGATCCTGAGCTGGCTGCGGCAACAGAACGCCACGCACGCTCAATAGACCACGTGCAACGGCATTCGCCACGCCAACCCGCTACAGCGCGGCGATGAGCTCGATCTCGACGCGGGCACCCTTCGGCAGGGCGGCGACCTGATAGGCGGCTCTCGCCGGCAGCACCGCTCCGTCGAACACCTCGGCGTAGGCCTCGTTCACCACAGCGAAGTCGGCGATGTCGGCGAGCAGCACGGTCGTCTACTTGCTGAGCGACGGTCTACCGCTGCCTCAAGCAGGTTCGCCGCGGCTGAGGCGGGCCACTGTTGTGTTCTCGAGCTGCGGCTCGAGAGCGTGCCGTCAGCTGGCGGGATCGTAGTGAAAGGCGCGCACCTCTTGCGCGCACTGGCACGCGGCAGCAAACTTCGCCGCCCAGTCGCGTGCCTCATCGATCGAGGGCAACTCGAGCAGCGTGAAACCGCCGTCGAGCTGCCGAACCGGCGCGTCGTCACCGCTCGTCACGGTGCCGTCGATGCCGACCGACTCCGGAGGCAGGCTGTCGTCGATGGCTCCGCCGAAGAACCAGACGCCGGCCGCTTTCGCCTCCTCGACGATTCGGCGGGTGTCCATAGACGCTGCGACGAGTTGCTCGTCGGTCAGCTGCGCCATCGCCGCGCTCGGAAATGAGATCAGATACTTCGTCATGAATACAAAGTAGACCTCGTCGCCCGGGGACGCACGCTGTTATCGAGCGAGGTTGAGGAACGGGTCGATGATGTCCCAGGTGGCCTCCGGCTCTTCGAGGTGCGGCAAGTGTCCGGCAGCGGCAACGACGGCGAAATCGGCTCCGGAAATGGCGCCGGCGACGGCGCGGCCGTACGCGGGGGTGACGAGGCGGTCGCTCTCGCCGAAGACGACGAGTGTCGGAACGGTGATCGTGCCGAGCCGGCCGAGGAGGGTTGGGTCGCTCATGCCCTTGCCTGCGATTACCGCCATGGTCTCGCCGTTGGACAGCTGGATGGCGCGTTGTTCGTCGGTGAAGCCGGCCGGGTCCCTGTATCCGCGGTTCGGGTCGTGCCAGGCGGCCTCGGCGACCTGGCGGGCGTCGAGCGCGAAGAAGTCGAGAATCGGCTCGTTTTCGATGACGGCGCCGACGCCGTCGATGTCGATCACGGCGCCGATGAGGCCCGAATAACGGTCTGTCGCCGCGGCCTGGATCGCCATTTCGAGCGCGATCCACCCGCCGATCGACGACCCGACTACGACGACATCGTGTTGGCCGTCGTCGAGCAGGCGGGTCAGATAGGCGGCCGCGAGGTCGGCGACGGATGCGATGTCGTCGGGTCGGCGGGTACCGTTCCAGCCCGGGTGGGTCGGGGCCAAGACGTGCATGGTCGGGGCGAGGTGGTCGACGATCGGCGCGACGGTCTGCAAACCGCCGCCGCCGTGCAGCACCAGCGCGGTGCGGGCGTTCGGGTCGCCGGCCTCGAGCACGGCCAGGTCTTCGGGGAGGGAGGGAGTCATTCTGCGCCTATCTCAATATGTTTATTTACTAATGTTGATACAGTAGCACCGTGACGACGAATCTGGAACTCATGGGCCTGGCCATCAAGCGGGCCCAGTACAGAAACCACCGCACGATGGATGCCGCCCTGCGTGAAGTCGGGGTAACCCTGGTGCAATGGGACGCGTTGAGGGCCATAGAGCGGACGCCCGGCGCATCCGGTCACGACCTTGCCGTCGCGACGTTTCAGAGCGACCAGGCGTTCGGCACGCTGGCCAACCGGCTCGTCGACCGGGGTTTCATCTCGCGCGCCGCAGGGTACGGGCGCCGCATCGAGCACGCGCTCACCCCAGCCGGCCGCGACGCGCTGCAGCGGGGGCACCGCCTCGCCGAGAACGTGCTCGAAGACCTTTTCTCCCCCCTCGAGGAGGGGCAGCGCGCCGCTCTCGCGCAGGCACTTGAGCTGCTCAACGTTGACGCGGGGTTGAGTTGAGCGCGACCGCCGCGCAGATCAAGGCCCGACACACGTCTGCATCCGGCCGGCGGCGATCGTTATGCCTCCGCGGCAGCCTTCAGTTTGCTCAGCCACGCGTCAAGGGATGCGTCTAGCGCGGCATCCATCTCATCGCGTGCGCTCTCGACCGCGGGGCCCGACCACGATTCTGCGGTCGTCACCCGTGTTCCGGATCCGTGCGCACGGAAACTCCATTCGTGGATACCGGTGATACCGTCGCCGGTGCCGCCCCACAAGGTGCGCTTCTGATTCTCGACAGAGTAGATCTCTGACGTGACGGTGAAGCCGTAACTCGTCCAGGTGAAGGAACCCCCGGGGGCAAATGCACCTTCCATTGTGGACTCGACGATCGAGGTCTGCCAGCGGGGATAGCTCGCAGGATCGGTGTGCAAAGCCCACACTCGAGCGAGTGGGGCGTCGATATCCTGCTGCTTTCGAACCACGATTGGCGCTTCATCATCAATGCGAGTGGGATAGTTCATGAGGCCTCCTCGGCACGGTCGAAATGCTGGAACCGGCGAAGGTGCCGGGCCCCCGGTCTTGGGTCGAGTACGACTCCAAGACCGCGCAGCGGCCCAGCCATGGATTCGCGACGAGTCAACGGGCATCGACCGCGAAGGGGGCAGCCACGAGTACCTCTCGACGAAACTCACCCGATACTCCGCCTCACTTCTTCAGGCTTTTCGGGGCCGCGTTGAGCGCGACCGCCGCGCGGATCAAGGCACGGAACGCATCCGCATCCAGCGTGTCGCCCTCGCGGATGTCGATGGCCCGCCGCACGCCTGCGCCCACCGCGAGCAGCCCCTTGGGATCGGGCAGCACCGAACCCTTCGGAAACGTGAACTTGACCTTGTCTTTGTAGGTCTCGCCGGTGCAGATGAGCCCGCCGAGACTCCAGGTCGCGACCCCGAGCGGATTCGAGGGTTTGTGCCACTTGGTCTCTTCGACGACGTCGGGCTCGGCCTCGAGAATCAGGCCCCGGATGCGCGATAGCGTGTCGCCGCGCCAGCCGCCGAAGGCGGCGATGATCTGGTCGACCGAGGTGGATGCCATGAGGTGCTCCCTGTCGTGAGGCGAGTGCTGCAGCTACCCGTCATGGTACCGAGTAGCAGGGGCGCTACGTCGTGAGAGATCAGTTCACTCCCGCGATGAATTCGCCGTAGAGCCGGTTGGCCGTGGGCGAGGTGGCCAGGCGTCGCAACTCGGCGCGGGCAATCTGCTTGCGGAAATCGCCCGCGTAGCTCGGGTCGCCGGCATCGTGGTTGACGTCGGTGGTCCACGCGGCGAAGGTCTGGTAGATCCAGATGTGTTCGAGCGCGGCTTCGGAATACGACTCGAGTGCCGTGGGGTCGTTCTCGGTGACCGAGCGAAGGACGGCCCGCGCGAAGAGTTGCGCGTCGTGGAGGGCGAGATGGATGCCCTTGGCGCTCATCGGGGGAACGATGTGCGCGGCGTCGCCGAGCAGGTAGAGCGGGCCATAGTTCATCGGGTCGTAGACGACGCTGCGGAGGGGCACGATGCGCTTGTCGAGGATCGCTCCCCGCGTCATGGTCTTGCCGAATCGGGTATCGATCTCGCCCCAGATCCGGTCATCGGTCCAGGATTCGAGCCGGTCGTGCAGCGGAACCTGCAGGTAGAGACGGCTGGCTCGAGTACCGCGAGGGATCGACGCGGCGTAGCCGCGCTCGTGCACGGCGGTGTCCAGCGATGTCGAGGCCACATCGGCGAGCATCGTGAGCCATGCGTAGCCGTACTCGCGTGAGTAGCATGTGAGCGCATCCTGGGGGACGCTCGCCCTGCTGATGCCGTGGAATCCGTCGCATCCGGCGATCAGATCGCTCGTCAGAGTGTGCGTGGTCCCGGCGGCGTCGCGGTATTGCACGACCGGTGTTGTGCCTTCGAGGCCGGTCAGCGGGAGCACCTCGGAACCGTAGCGCAGGTCTCCGCCGTTGCGGAGGAACGCGTCGTGCAGGTTGCGCACCAGCACCTGCTGGGGGATGAAGACCGCCTCCTGACGATCGTCGTCGTCGTCGTCGAAGTCGAACGGGATCTGCTCTCCGTCGATGTACATACTCCACGAAGTGACGTCTGGGCTGTCGTCGCTCGTCACGACCTCGCCCAGCCCCCATTGCTGGAACATCCGGACGCCGAAGGTGTCCACGGTTCCGCCGCGCTGACGCTGGTCTGCGTACTCGCGGGTGTGCTTCTCCAGCACCACGCAGTCGACTCCGTTGCGCAGCAGCAGGTTGCCCAACGTGAGGCCGGCGACGCCGGCGCCGATGATGATCACGCGAGTGCGCTGATTCGATTCGCTCATAGTGAAGTTCTCTCTGTTCTGGAGCCCGCTGGAAAGGGCGCGTAATGCCAGTGTGCGGAGGCGACCGTCGACGGCCAACCGGTAAGCAGACGGCTGTTACCGAGAAGTCGCCAGAATTTCTGCGGCTCGATTCACGGCGTGAGACGCGTCGGGTCAGTGAGCGGCTCGGCGCAGCTCGGCCTGGTAGCGGCCCGGCGTCTGTCCGAGAACGTCACTGAACGCGTCGATGAAACTCGACGGATTCGACCAGCCGCAGAGCATCGCGGTC
>NZ_CAXVWM010000041.1:0-7010 GCF_964263775.1 Agreia sp.
GGTCGGAGCGGCGACGTCGCGCAGCCTCCAGGCGTGGCGCGCGATCGCCTTGTCGAGCAGGTTGCGGGCGTAGCGGCCGTTGCCGAAGCCCTCGTTGCGGGGTTCGATCGACACGATCTGCTCGAACCGCTCGAGGGCCTCCGGTGTCGCCTCGAAATCGGATGCGACGGCGAGGCGCACGAAGATGTCGCGCAGTTCGTCGTCGGTGTAGTCCTGGAACGTGATCGAGGTGGAGAAGCGGCTGGCGAGCCCGGGGTTGGTCTCCATGAAACCGCGCATCGGCTCGGGATAGCCCGCCACGATCACCACGAGGTCGTCGCGGTGGTCTTCCATGTCTTTGACGATGGTCGTGATGGCCTCGGCGCCGTACTGGTCGAGCGCGAGCCCGTAGGCCTCGTCGATGAAGAGAACGCCGCCGATCGCGCCCGCGATCACCTCGGAGGTCTTCGTGGCCGTCTGGCCGAGATAGCCGCCCACGAGTTCAGAACGGTCGACCTCGACGAGATGGCCCTTCGACAGGATGCCGAGGGCCGCGTAGATTCCGGCGACGAGACGGGCGACCGTGGTCTTGCCCGTGCCCGGGTTGCCGAGAAAGACGAGGTGCCTCGTGAGGGTGGGAGTCGTGAGACCGGCGGCCGTGCGCAGCTGGTCGATGCGCAGCAACTGTGTCTGCCGGTGAATCTCTCTTTTGACCCGATCGAGGCCGATCAGGCCGTCGAGCTCGGCGAGCAACTCCTCGACGGACCTCTTGGGCTTCTCGGGCTCCGCCGCGATCGGGGCATCCGCTGGCGCCTGCTGGATCGCCGCGGGAGAGCCCGCGTTCGGTTCTGCGGGCGCGAGCCCCGCTCGGCGCGCGAGCTCGGCCATGGTCGCATCGCCGGGGCGTGCGAACTCGGGCTGTTCGACACCGAGCTGGTCGGGAGTGAGCTGCGGGCCCGGGTGCGGCGTGAACGTCGTCGACGGGAAGAGGGTGGATTCGATGCGCGAGATCGAGGGGATGGTGGGTGCCTGCCGTGCGCCGGCGAGCTGAGCGGCCGCGGTGGAAGAGGCAGCTCCGAGCACTCCGATCGAGGGTTCGCCCAGTTCGCTCGCGGCAGCGACCACGGCGGTGAGCGCCCGGGCGTAGTCGCCGGCGTGCTGCGGAGACTCGACCGCGAGCCGGCCCAACAGATCGGTGGGGGACGCCCGCCACCGGCGCGCGCTCGACGCGGCCTCGAAGAACTCGTCGGCACTGGCGGCGCCGGTCTGCTCGACCCACTGCAGCGACGCGCCGATGGCCGACTCGGCGACGGCTGCGGCGATGCGCACCCCCTCGTCGCGGGCAGCCGAGGAGTCGAGGCCGGCCTGCGCCGCCGCGACCTCGAGGGCATCGAGCGCGCGGCGCAGGTCGTGCGTGTCGGCAGCTGTCATGATGTGTTCGCTCAGCTCAGGGGTTCGGACGGGAGGGTGAGCGACGACGAGGCCTGAAACTTCTCGGCCAGAAATTGGCCGTGCGCGACGAGAGCCGCGGCATCGGCGCGGGAGACGGCATCCGAGATCTTGTCGAGAGTGGCGCCCAGAAGATCGAGCTGGTCGCACAACAGCATGAGCGAGGTCTTGCCCTTGTAGACGGCGCGTCGGTCGGCGAATTCGCGGGGGAGCCGGAGGTATCCGCCCACAGCCTCGGGAAGATAGCTGGTGGCCGTCGACACCACGGTGTGCGCCTGCGCGCTTCCGCCGCCGAGCTGGTCGAGCCGCGGAACCATCACCGCGACCGTGTTGGCGATGCGGTTGATTCTCGCAGTGACGATCGGCGGAACTGTGCCTGTCGTGTCTTTTTGTACGTCGGCGATCGACGACAAGATGTCGGCACTCGTGGGGGCCGGAGGCAGTGCGAACTCGTATTCGCGCTCAGCAGGTCGCCCCGTCACCGAGTCGCGGAGGTTCTGCCAGAAGCCCATTGCGTGACGTGCTCGACCCGTCGACTCAGCGCTTGTCGAGGTCGAGCGAACTCGTGACCTCGATCGTCTCGCTGCGGCGGGCGCGCTCGATGTAGGGTTTTGCCTTCTCTGTCTCGGTCTCGAGAACACCGATGGTCTGGGCCATGCTGTCGAGCGCCTGCACCTTGAACTCGGAGATCGAGTCCATGGTCGCGTAGATGTTCGCGAACGCGGCCTGCAGCTGCGGCAGCCCGACCGTTGCGGATGCCGCCTGCGACTGGATCGACGCGGACTGGTCGGCCAGCATCTTCGAGGTGGATTCGATCATGTTCGACGTGGTGGTGTTCAGAGCGGTGATCTGGTCGAGCACGAGCTTCTGGTTGGCCAGGGCCTGGGCCACGATGACGGCGGTGCGCAGGGCCGACACGGTGGTGGTGGTCGCCCGGTCGACGCCCTTGATGAGCTCGAGGTTGTTCTTGATGATCACGTCGATCGCCAGGTAGCCCTGGATCGACACGGCCAGCTGAGTCAGCAGGTCTTGGTGCTTCTGACGCACGTAGAAGAGCACGTCTTCGCGCAGTGCCCTCGCCTTGTCGGGGTCGGTCGCATCGAATTCTGCGATTTTGGCAGACAGCTTCACGTCGAGGCGCTCGGCGACGTAGATGTACTCGTTCAGCCGCTGCATGGTCTCCCACAGGTGCTGCTTCTCGAGGTTGAGCGCTGCATTGTCTTTGCGCAGTTCGTCTTGGCCGTCGTAGAGCGCCTTGATGATGGCGTTGAGGTGCGACTGCGCGCTCTCGTACTTGCGAAAGTAGTCGGAGATCTTTCGGCCGAAGGGAATGAAGCCGAGGATCTTGCGCTCGACGCTCTGCTCGCTGGGGTCGAGGTCTTCGACGGTGCGACGCAGTTCGAGCAGTGTCGATCCGATCTTCGACCCCTCTGACAGGCCGCCCGACTGCAGCGCCTTCACCGGCGTGGCGAGCAGCCTGTTCGACGAGTCGGCCGCGCGACGGATGTCGACGTCTCCCATGGTGCGCACGTCGTTGGCCTTGGCCGCGAACGCGGGAGACCGGGTGTCGGTGGTGATGAGCGTGTCGAGGTAGGTGTCGACCTTGGCATCGAGACCGGGCAGTGCGGCCGGGTCGACCTTGGGTGCCATGGCCGGAGCCGACGTGGCCGCGACGGGCGCGATGGGCTCAGGGGCGGTCAGCGTGAGAACGCTGTCGGACGGGGCCTGCAGGGGAGCGGCGTCGGTCATGGTGTCCTCACAACGGGGGCGGAGCCTTCAGAGTTCAACGGAATCGCTTCACTATATCGCCTCGGGTTGGCGCATCAGCGGCGCTGGTCACAGCCATCCCCTGCGGCGGAAGACGCCGTAGAGCACGGCGCCCATCACGATCATCGCCAGCACGGCGAGGGGGTAGCCGAGAGTCCAGTGCAGTTCGGGCATATGGTCGAAATTCATGCCGTAGATGGTTCCGACGAGGGTCGGTGCGAACAGGATGGCGGCCCACGACGAGATCTTCTTGACCTGGTCGTTCTGATCTTGTCCGACGAGGGTGAGGTGCGTGGTGAGGGCGTTCTCGAGCAGGGCGCGGTAGGCATCGACGCGGTCGACGATGCGGTGCGCGTGGTCGAGTACGTCACGAAAACCCCGCGACACCTCGATGTCGATCGTGTGGTCTGCGACGTCGCGTTCGAGGTCGCCGACGACGTCGAGCAGCGGACGCGTTGCCCGCTGAAACATCATGACCTCGCGCGACAGTTCGTAGATTCGGCGGGAGAGTTCGGTCTTTCCTCTTTCGAAGAGTTCGTCTTCGATCTCGTCGATGTCGTTTTCGAGGCCCGCCGCCACAGGGGCGTAGTCGTCGACGACGCGGTCGAGAACCGCATACAGCACGGCCTGCGGGCCGCGCGCGAGCAGCTCGGGGGTCGCCTCGAGGCGTGCTCGCACCGCATCCAGGTCGGGCTTGGATGCTCGACGCACCGTGACCACGAAGGTGCTGCCCACGAACAGGTGCACCTCTCCGAATTCGACCTTCTCGACGTCGTCACGGTAGATCGCCGGTCGCAGCACCACGAACTGGGTATCGCCGTAGCGTTCGAGTTTTGCTCTCTGGTGACCGGCCAGCGCGTCTTCGACGGCGAGCGGATGGAGGTCGAACTCGTCGGCGACGGCATGCAGTTCGTCGGGGCTCGGCCGGTCGAGGTCGATCCAGGCGAAGCCTCGTCGCTCGGTCAGCAGCTCGAACGTCTCGTCGAGGGTCTCGGGATTGTCGGTGCGAACCCCTCCGACGTAGATGGCATTATCTATCACGGTCATGCAGTGCTCTTGTCTTCGAACTGTCAGCCGGCCGACGGGGTGTCGGTGGGGATGTCGAGCGCGTCCTCGGCTCCGAGGCACTTGTTGGTCTGCGGAATCTTCGAGATCGCCGGCCCGAGGTCGACGAGGGTCGAGGCGCCCGAGACGACGTCGTAGTCGACGATGACTTCGGTTGTGGGCGTGCGTCCGTAGGTCACGAAGCGGTAGTTCGGGGCGTCGGAATCATCGACGACCCAATCGACGCCGTTGACGTTCGTGCATTGCTGGGTCGTCGGTCCCTGCTGTGGAATTCCGCAGCGAAGCAGGATGCTCGCGGGCGAGCCCCACGCGGCCGTCGCCTGGGCGTCCGTCTGCCGGAGGTCTTGGTTCTCGGCGTCGCTCGGAAGCACCAGCGGCAGGCTCACGATGATGTCGGCGCACGCAGGGTCGGCAGCCGACTCGGCGGGCTCGAGTGAGACGGTCTGTGCGCAGGCGCTGAGGGCGACGACGACCAGCCCCATCGCCAGGACGGCGGCTGTGCGGGCGGCTGCACGGGCGGCGGATGGGCGGGCGAGAGGTGGTCGAGACATCCCCCACAGGCTACCGTTTGCAGGTGACAGAAACCTCCGCGCAGCAGATCGACGACCAGCCCGTCTCGCCGTTCCCTCTCTCCAGGCCGGGCGAGACCGTGGTCGCCCTCGGCGAGCGCGAAACGCTGCGCCGCATCGTGCGCCGCCTGCCCCGAGCCCGCGCCGAGTTGCTGGGGCCGGGCGACGACGCGGCGGTGGTGTCCACCCCCGACGCGCGCACCGTTCTGACCACCGACATGATGGTGCAGGGGCCCGACTTCAGGCTCGCCTGGTCGACGGCGTACGAACTCGGATGGAAGGCAGCGGTCTCCAACCTCGCGGATGTCGCGGCGATGGGGGCGGTTCCCACGGCGCTGCTCGTGGCGCTCGCGGCCCCGCTCGAGACCCCGGTCGCCGTTCTCGAGCAGTTCGCCGACGGAATGCGCGACGCATGCGCCGAACTCGCCCCCGGCTGTGGAGTGGTCGGGGGTGACCTGTCGACCTCGAGCGCCCTGACTATCGCCGTGACCGCGATCGGAGACCTCCGGGGGCGCGAGGCCGTGCTGCGCTCCGGCGCCTCGGCCGGTGACGACCTCGCCGTCGCGGGGTCGCTGGGGCTCGCGGGTGCCGGCGTCTGGCTCCTCTACCGTGACGGCTCCACCGATTCGGATGCCGAGGGCAGGCGGGAGCCCGACGCGCGCCGGGCCCGCGCGGTGCGCCACGAGCATCCGCAGCTGGTGGGCGAACAGGTCGCGCCTCGATCGCCGATCGGGCTGGGTGTCGTCGCATCCGATGCCGGGGCGACGGCGATGCTGGATGTCTCCGACGGGCTCGTGCTCGATGCGTCGCGCATCGCAGACGCGAGCGACGTGACGATCGAGCTGCATGGCGATGCGATCGACGCGGAGGCGGCCGCCCTCGTGGAGATCGACCCTGTTGTCGGTCGGCGGGCCCGCGACTTCGTGCTGACCGGCGGAGAGGACCACTCCCTGCTGGCGACATTTCCCGCGGGAAGGGCGCCCGAGGGGTTCCGTGTGATCGGAACGGTTCGGCAGCGCGGCGCACACGCCGTGACCATCGGAGGCGCGCCCTACGAGCGGGCCGGGGGATGGGACCCCTACGCAAACTGGGACGGTGCGGCCGGCTGACCGGTCAGTCTAGGATCGACCGCTATGGAGAGGCGCTGGTTCGATCGCGGGGGCGAGCGACTCAGCTATCTGGTCTCGCAGAGCTCCGGCCCGACGGTTCTTGTTCTCCACGGCCTCGCCGGAAGCTCGACGGAGATGATTCCGACGGCCGAGGCGCTCTCGGAGCGTCGCGTACTTCTCCTCGATCAGAGAGGCCATGGCCAAAGCATCCGGCTGCCGGAGGACGCGTCACGTGCCGCGTTCGTGGCGGACGCTGTTGCGCTGATCGAGCTCGAATCGGATGGGCCGATCAGCGTGATCGGCCAGTCGATGGGAGCCCATACAGCGATGCTCGTCGCGGCGGCTCGGCCCGATCTTGTCGACCGCCTGATCCTCCTCGAAGGAGGCGAAGGTTCCGGTGATCCGGAGACGAACGCCGAGATGGGGAGGTTCTTCGCGTCGTGGCCCGTGCCGTTCGCTTCTGTCGGCGCGGCGCGGGGGTTTCTCGGCAGCGGCGCTCTCGAGAGGGCGTGGGCGGGTGACCTCGAACATCGCGGGGACGGTTACTACCCGCGTTTCGACGCACAAGTCATGGTTCGAGTGATCGACGCAGTTGCCGTTCCACGATGGAGGGAGTGGGAGAGCGTACTTTCGCCCACGCTTGCAGTCTTCGCGGAGAACGGCCTGTTCACCGAGGATGCCAAAGCGGAGTTCGTTCGTCGAGGCCGAGACGTGCGGCGCGCGGACATCGCTGGAGCGACGCACGACGCCCATCTCTACTCGTTCGACACGTGGATTGCGCTGGTGAAGGATTTTTTGGGCGACTCTTTGCACGAGACGGATGCGGACGGGAGCGCTACCTGAGGACATAAGTGCCACGCAGCAATCGTGCGACCAGTGATGGCGCGGGTGCAGCGTGCGGGTGTTGAGGCTTGTCCTCAGTTAGCCCCGGAACTCAGGCGGGGGAGATCCACCAGAGGGTCGTCTCGCCGTAGTCCTTGCGGCGGTCGAGTTCGAGGCCGGGCGGCAGAACGGGTTGGGGTGAGCGGGAGCTGCGCTCGACGACGACGACCGCGTCGGGCGTCAACTGTCC
>NZ_CAXVWM010000042.1:0-41495 GCF_964263775.1 Agreia sp.
CGACCTGCCCATCACCGTGGCCGATCCAGTGCGCAACCTCGTGCTCTCATGCATCGCCAAGAAGCCCGACGAGCGGCCCTCGTCGACCGCGAACCTCGCCCGCGCGGCGACCGCGTTGCGGCGGGGCGACATCGCCGCGGCGGCCGCCGCCGTTCCCGCAATCCTCGGCGGCCGCCCCGCGCCACAGACCCAGGCCACCAGTCTGATGCCGACCGCAAACACCGTTCCCTACGGAGCCACCCAGGCGACCACCGTGATCGGTTCAGCCGGAGCCGGAGGCGCACTCCTTGCCCCCATCGACGCCGGCGACGCAGAGCCGCTGGCCGACAACAAGAAGAAACGCAGCCCGTGGACGTGGCCGCTCATCGTTCTCATCGCCATCCTCGTTCTCGTACTCGGCGGCACGATCACCGCACTCGTCCTCGGCCAGAACGGCCCCGACACGGTGCCGGCCACGACGAGCGCGCCCGCCACCACGGCCACGAAGACACCCACGCCGACACCGACGCCCACGACGACACCCACCGCGAACACGGTCGCCATCCCCGAGGGCGACCTCGTCGGAAAATCGTTCGACGACGCGGCGGCCATCCTCGTCGGGCTCGACTTCGACCTCAGCGCGTCGAGCGTCACCGGAAACGCGGCGACGACGGCCGAGCAGGTCGGAACCGTGTATAAGGTGAACCCGGTGGGCAACGTGCAGCGCGGCTCCAAGATCGAGCTCACGGTCTACGGCCCCCTGCCCATCGTCAATGCACCGGGCGCCTCTCCCACGTTCGTGAAGTCCGACCCGTCGGTCGGCAACAACACGACGCTGGCCGGAACCGGATCGTTCACCGTGAGCTGGCCCGCCTACAGCTGCCCGTCGGGCACGACGCTGCAGAGTTATACGGTGTCTGCCGTCAATGCGGTGGTTCAGGCCGATCCGGGTGCCAACACGCAGGCGATCCTGCAGGCCACCGATCCCGGCAATGTCCAGGTGACTTATGCGGTCACCTGTTCGGGCATTGCTTCGAGCCCATCCCCCATTCTGAATGTCACGGCTCAGGCCTCGACTCCCGCGCCGATCGGCGGAACCGGCGGAACGAACGGCTGATTACGCCAAGTCCTGAACACCTAGACTAAGAACCCCCATCCCCACCGACCATGGAGTACCACTGTGACCGATGAACATCGCCTGCTCGCCGGGCGGTATCGAATCGGAGAAGTCATCGGCCGCGGGGGCATGGCCAATGTCTACTCAGGAAGGGATGAGCGTCTCGGACGCCAGGTGGCGATCAAACTCCTGCGCTCGTCACTGGCGAGCGATCCTGTCTTCCGCACGCGCTTCAAGCAGGAGGCGCAGGCGGCCTCCCGCATGGCCCACCCCACGATCGTGCGGGTATTCGATGCCGGCGAAGAGAAGGTTCGCGAGCCCGGCGGATTCGAAGGTGTCGTTCCCTTCATCGTGATGGAGTACGTCGAAGGACGCCTTCTCAAAGACATCATCAAAGAAGGGCCGGTCGAGCCCGCAGAGGCGATCCGCATCACCGAGGGGATCCTCACGGCCCTCGAGTACTCCCATCGCGCCGGCGTCGTCCACCGCGACATCAAACCCGGAAACATCATGCTCACCACCTCGGGCCAGGTGAAGGTCATGGACTTCGGTATCGCCCGCGCTATCTCCGATTCTTCGGCCACGGTGGCACAGACCACGGCGATACTCGGAACCGCCCAGTACTTCTCTCCCGAACAGGCCCGCGGCGAGTCCGTCGACGCACGCACCGACCTGTACTCGACGGGTGTGGTGCTGTTCGAGCTGCTCACCGGCCAGGCGCCGTTCCGCGGCGACACGCCTGTCGCCGTGGCATACCAGCACGTCAGCGAGACTCCTCCGGTTCCGTCGTCGATCAATAACAACATCTCGCCCGCGATCGACCGCGTCGTGCTGCACGCGCTCACCAAAGACCGCTTCTCGCGCTTCCAGTCCTCGGCCGAGTTCCGCACCGACCTGCAGATCGCCGGCGCAGGCAAGATCCCGTCGAGGCGTCCGCCCGTCGAAGACTTCCAGTCGTCGCTCTTCGGTGCGCCACCGAGCCTCACCGCGACCTCCGATTCGGCGCTGACCCAGCTGGCCGGCGACGACGACTATGCGGTGCGCACGCAGTCCAGGCCCCCCGTGGTCTGGATCTGGGCGGGCATCGCCAGCATCGCGGTCATCATCATCGCCATCGTCTTCTGGATCTTCACCCTCCAGCCCACCACCATCGTTCCCGACAACTCGATCACGGTTCCGACCGTCGCCGGTCAGACGTTCGATTCGGCCGACAGCACCCTGCAACAAGTGGGCCTCGTCACGGCCCGGCAAGACGTCTTCGACCCCGAGATCCCCGAGGGCCGCGTCATCCGAACCGACCCCGAGCCGGGCACCGTGCTGAACGAGAACTCCGACCTGATGATCAACGTGTTCGTCTCGCTGGGCAAGCAGACGGTCTCGATTCCGGATGTCGCGGGGCAGTCGGCCGCAGACGCAACGACGGCTCTCACCACGCTCGGGCTCACGGTCGGCACGATGACGAAAGAGAACTCGGCCACGGCGCCGGCCGACACGGTCATCCGAACCGATCCCGCCGCCGGAACGGCGAGCTTCGTCGGCGATTCCATCGACCTCGTGATCTCATCGGGTCTCGTCAGCGTTCCCGACGTCACAGGTCAGGCGCTCGACGTGGCGAGCACGGCCCTGCAAGGCCTCTCGCTTCAGGTCAGCGTCGACGGCGACCCCGGCTGCAAGACCGTGGCGGGCAACCCCGTCTCGAGCCAATCGGTCGCCGCGGGTGATGCGGAGCAGAAGTCGGCCATAGCCATCCGGTACTGCACCGGCGGCTAACGCCTCAGATCGCCCGCATGAGCGGGCTCAGGTCTCGCGCGGCCAGAGGAGCTGCCGCGAGCCCCGCCGCACCCAGCCAATTGCCGAGCATGCGATAGCCGCCCTCGGTGAGAACGGACTCGGGGTGAAACTGCACTCCGAACACGGGTGCCTCGATGTGGCGCAGGCCCATGATGACGCCGCCGCGGGTGCGGCTCGTCACCACGAGTTCGTCGGGAACGGTGCCGTCGACGACCGCGAGGGAGTGATACCTCGTGGCGGTGAACGGATCGGGCACGCCGTCGTAGAAGGCGCTGCCGTCGTGCTCGATGAGGCTCGTCTTGCCGTGCATCAGCTCGTCGGCGTACGTGACCGTCGCGCCGAGCGCCTCGCCGATGGCCTGGTGGCCGAGACACACGCCGAGGAGCGGCGTCGCCGATGCGAGTGCGGCGTGCACGATCGAGATGGAGACGCCCGCATCGTGGGGCGTGCCCGGGCCGGGCGAGATGAGGACCGCGTCGTAGTCGGCCACGCGTGCGTCGGCTTCCCCGGCCGAGAAGTCGTCGTTTCGCACGACGTCGGTCTCGGCGCCCAACTGCAGCAGGTAGCCGTTGAGCGTGTAGACGAAGCTGTCGTAGTTGTCGATGACCAGTACGCGTGTCATCGGTCGACGGTCACTTCCTGTGACGGCGTGATCAGCACATCGATCCACGGAAAGACCCAGGCGGCCAGCGCGTAGACGACGGCTGCCGCAACGATGAGCACGAGAAGGATTCGCAGCCACACGGGGCCGGGCAGAACTCTCCAGAGAGCGGCGTACATATCAGTTCCCCGATCCGACGACGGATGCGATCTCTGCGGGCGGGCCGGCCGAGCGCGGCTGCCACGATTCGAATGCTCCGTAGGCGATGATGCGCTCCGATGCGATGTAGAGCGGGTTGCAGCTGGTGAGCGTGATGAGACGGTCGACCGCCGTGCCGCCCTGCACCTGCGGAATGGGATCGATGACCCCGACTCCATACGGTGTCACGTACTCCGTGTCGCGGTAGCGGTAGGTGTACCAGCCGTCTTGCGTCTCGACGTAGACAGGGTCGCCGATCTGCAGCTCGTTGATCTTGATGAACGCGCTGCCCCAGCCGTCGCGGTGCGCGGCGATGGCGAAGTTGCCGACCTCGCCCGGCATCTGCGTGTCTTCGTAGTGGCCCGCGCCGCCCTTGTTGAGCACGGTGTGCGGGTCGACGCCCTCGGCGACGGTGCGCTTGAAATCGGCACCGAAGCGGGGAACGTAGAGGATCGCGAAGTCGGACCCGACAGAGGGGGCGCCCATGACGGCCGGATCGCCGAAGTTCGCCGGCGCCGCCGTGTCACCCGAGACGGGTGTCGGAGTCGGCGTCGTGCCCGTGACGACCGGCAGCTTCCAGTCGTCTGCAAGCGATGTGGCGTCTGAGGACTGCTCGTTGGTCAGCACGATGCTGTTCCACCACAGCTGCCAGCCGAGAAAGAGCAGCACGAAGACGCCCGCTGTGATGAGCAGTTCGCCGAATACTCCGACGATCTTCGTCGCCAGGCTTCGTTTGACGGGTGCAGGCTGTGCCGGGCCGGCTGAATCGATCAGGGCGTCGGCCTCGGCTCTGCGTGCTTCACGACGAGATATCGGCGCAGCACTGGAACCCGGCTGAATATCCCCCGGCTGGTATTCGGTCATTGTTGCATTGTAAGCGGTGCGTACTGGCCTTTACCCTGAGAGCAGAGCCGTTCCCAGCCATTCCGGGCTAGAATCTCCCCTATGGCCCGCGAGAAGACCCGTTCACCCCGTTCCGAAGTCGCACAGACTGCTGCCCGAAGCGGTGATGAGTCGACCCGACCCAACCCGGTCTGGTTCAAGCCGGTCATGTTCGGCTTCATGCTCGTCGGCCTCGCCTGGATCATCACGTTCTACGTCAGCCAGGCCAAGTTTCCCATCGCCGATCTGGGTGGCGGCAACATTCTCATCGGTTTCGGCATCGCCTTCATCGGCTTCTTGATGACCACGCGCTGGCGTTGAGTCCTCTGCTTGTGGATAACTACTAATTACACGCGTGTAATTATCCCCATCTGTGCATAACCCTGTTCATAACTCCCGGTTTTAGACCAGGGCTTTGGCCACCGTGAGGGCAACGAGGCTCGCACCGGTAGCCACGAGAAGCAGTATCTGCGTGTTCTTCTGACGCACGTTGCGGGTCTTGGTGAAGATCAGGCCGATCAAGGCGCCCACCGCTAGTCCTCCGAGATGCGCCTGCCAGGCGATGCCGAAGCCCGGGATGAACCCGATCACCAAGTTGATGCCCACGAGAACCAGTAATTGGATGTTGGTTGCGCCGAGGTGCCGCTGGATCACGAAGTAGGCGCCCATCAGGCCGAAGATCGCGCCAGACGCACCGACGACGCCCTGGAAAGGCACGGCGATCAGGTCGACCGCGACGGATCCGCCGAGCCCTGCCAGCAGGTAGAGCGCGAGGTAGCGCGCGCGGCCCAGCGTGTGCTCGAGCATTTGCCCGAAGACGAACAGGGCGTACATGTTGAAGAGCAGGTGCAGGATGCCGCCGTGCAGGAATACCGACGTGATCATGCGCCAGGGCTCGACCGGCACACCGAGACCGGGCTGCGTGTACGCGCCGGCGTACTGCAGCGCCTGAGTGACCAGTGAGCCGATTCCAGGAACGCTCTGCAGCACGAAGAAGAACGCTGTGACGCCGATCAGCGAATAGGTGACGACCGGCTGGGTCGATGTCCTGCGAAAAGCGGTGACGAAGCGCGGTTTCGGGCGAACCGGCCGGTTCTGCCGCGCACAATCGACGCAGTGCACGCCGACCGCAGCCTGCACCTGGCAGTCGGGGCAGACGGTTTTGCCGCAGCGCTGGCACAGAATGAAACTCTGTCGGTCGGGATGCCGATAACAGAAGTTATCGGCATCCACCGGAGCCTGGGACACCCGCGCTCGTCTCTATCGCCTCGAAGGAGTTCTAGACCTCTTCGATGGTGACGATCTCGACGACCACGCTGTCGAGGGGACGATCGCCCGCGTCGGTCGCAACAGCGCCGAGCTTCTCGACGATGCGCTTGGATTCGTCGTCGGCGACCTCGCCGAAGATGGAGTGCTTGGCCTGGAGCCAGGTCGTCGGGCCCGTGGTGATGAAGAACTGCGAGCCGTTCGTGCCGTGGCCGCCGCGCTGGCCCGCGTTGGCCATGGCCAGAACGTAGGGCTGCGTGAAGTTGAGTTCGGGGTTGATCTCGTCGTCGAACGCGTAGCCGGGGCCGCCGGTGCCCTGGCCGATGGGGTCGCCGCCCTGGATCATGAAGCCCGGGATGATGCGGTGGAAGATGGTGCCGTCGTAGAGCTTGTCTTTCGAGACCTTGCCGGTCTCTGGGTGGGTCCACTCGATCTCGCCCGTGGCGAGTCCGACGAAGTTGGCGACGGTCTTGGGCGCATGATTGCCGAAGAGGTTGACCTTGATGGCGCCGTGGTTGGTGGTAAAGGTTGCGACATGGGTGTGTGCGGGCATGCAGCAATTCTTCCATAGACGCTCAACCATCCAGACGAGGCGGAGGGTATGTGCAGGTGATCGTCAGGGCAAGCCGTGCGCGGTGGCCAGCGCGCATGGCAAGATTAGGGGGAAACGCGCTCGTTCCGCTGATGGAGGTTTTTCAATGAGTCTTACTCGCAAGCGCCGCAAGGCGCTCAAGAAGTTGAAGGGCAGTGCTGAAGAGCTCTGGCTCGACCAGCAAGAGATTCTTGATCGGGCAAACCAGATCGCCCGCGTCGCAGCCGGTCACGCATCCGAGCTGACCCGCGAAGAGGTCGTGCCCCGTGTTCGTGGAGCGGTCGACTCGATCGGACCGATCATCGGCCGCAACGTCGCTGGCGCCAAGCTCGCCGCGCACGAGGTGCGCAGTCGATTCGCTCATGACGTTCTCCCCTCGGTCGGCACGGCCCTCGGCTCTGCCGCGACCGTGCTGCACGTGGCCAACAACCCCAGCGTCAAGCGAGCCCTCGCCAAGACGCAACCCAAGAAGGCGCCCGTGGGCGGCATCGTCGCGATCGTGCTCGGTGTTCTCGCCGCTGCCGGTGTCGGCTACGCCCTGTGGCAGACGCTGCGTGCAGACGACGAACTGTGGATCGCCGACGATGAGGCAGTCTCAGAGGCGCCCGCCGGCTAAGCAGCATCGCCCGCCGGCTAGGCAGCACCGCCTACACATGACGAGAGCGGCATCCCCTTCGAAGGGATGCCGCTCTCGTCGTTCGTGTGCGTTCGAGGGCGTCGTCAGGCGGAGCGCATCCGCAGCCCCACATCGACGAGGTCGACACGGTCGAGGGTCGCGACGTCGTCGAGCGCGAACCATGCCGCCTCGTCGGTGCTGCCGTCGAGCTCGTTCGTGAGTTGGCCGCCCTCCACCGTGGCCGTATAGACGATCCTCACCGCGTGCAGGGGCACCCCCGAACCGCTGAGTCGATGCTCGGCGGCGATCACCTTGGAGTCGACCCCGATCAGCTCGCCGAGCTTCGCGCGGTATCCGGTCTCCTCCGCGATCTCCCGCACCGCGGCGTGCGCGGGATCCTCCCCGGGGTCGATGCCCCCGCCAGGGAGGGTCCATCCCGAACGGCCGCCCTGGCTCCAGTGGGCCAGCAGGATCTGCTTTTCTTGAACGATAACGGCGTAGGCGGCGACGCGAATATCCATGGGTGCCACGCTACCCAAGAAGTGTGCGCGTCAGATGTCGTGCATCTGCTGTCTGAGGGCGGCCAGATCGACATCGATCAGGGTTCGGATGCGACGGGCCCGGTTGCGCTCGTAGTCGGCGTTCTTCACGGGGGGTTGGGGAAGTCTGTCGAGACGCAACTCGACGGCATCGCCCAACTCGCCCCACGCATCCTGCCTGGCCGTCTCGACGATCTCGGCGACGTAGCCGGGGTTTTCTGCACGCTGCCTCAGTTCGGCGGCGACGCGGGAATACACTGCGGTGCGCAGGTCGAGGGTCGCCAGGTCTTCGGGGTGATAGTCGTGCTCGTGCTTGACGCTACCCCGGGCCCGCACCGCCCGCTCTCGAAGTACGTCGGTGACGCGGTCGGCATAGTTCGACTGCTCGGCCGCGAGGCGGGTGAGCGATTGCCTCACCTCGAGCCCGGTCGACTCGACATCGAACGGCTCGTCGTGCCGCAGGGCGCCCACGATGATGTGGTTCTTCACCTCCATCACCACGGCGAACCGGGCGATGAGAAGACCCTCGTCGACCGCGCGCTGCGCGGCCTCCTCGGGAACAGAAATGGCCTCGGGCGAATCCGCCGGACGCTTTCGCGTCCGATCGGGTTTTCGCCTCAAGGCCATTTCGATCCACCAGTTTCAGGAACTTCGGTGCGATTCCATACTGCGGTGGAGCCTAGGAGAATCGAACTCCTAACCCCCTGCTTGCAAAGCAGGTGCTCTGCCAATTGAGCTAAGGCCCCGGGTGAGAAGACTTCTTGTGGAAGCCTCTCGTGGGGGTACGTGGACTTGAACCACGGACCTCTTCGTTATCAGCGAAGCGCTCTAACCGCCTGAGCTATACCCCCGGATGGGCAGATAGTAGGTTATCCCACCTGCACCTGTTTCCCCAAACCGGGCGAACCCGGGGGAGGAAATACTGTCTTACTTGTTGGTGAAGCCGAGCAGGATTCCGCCCGTGATCTTGGTGGCGAGGTTGTACAGAACCGCACTGATCGCGCCGAGCGCGGTGACGACGATGACGTTGAGGATCGCCACGATCACGGCGAAGCCCATGACCTGTGACAGCGACGCGAAGTCGAACAGGTCGAAGTTGTCTTGACCCGCGATGTCTTGAAGAAGACCGTTGATCTGGTCGAAGACGCCGGTCTGATTGAGCAGTGACCAGACCAGGAAGGCCACGACGATTGTGATGATGCCCAGAATCACCGCGAAGAGGAACGACAGCTTGAGGATCGACCAGAAATCGACGTAGACCAGCTTGAGTCGCACCTGCTTGGTGGGCGCGGGACGCGACGACTTCTTCGCGAGTTTCTCGGCGACATTACTCATTCGTCGATTCTTCCTTTCCGTCGGGCTCTGATTCGCCCTGTGCGGTGGGGCTTTCTGGAACACTATCCGACGCCGTGTCGGCATCGAGGTTTCGTTCTGTGTTCTTGGCGAGAGCGATGATTCTGTCTTCGTCTGCGAAACGGGCGAATACCACACCCATGGTGTCGCGACCCTTGGCGGGTACTTCGGCCACGGCAGAGCGTACCACCTTGCCGCTGGCAAGAACCACAAGCACCTCGTCGAGATCCTCGACGATCAGGGAGCCCGCAAGATCGCCTCGGGCTTCCTGCAGCTTGGCGACCTTGATGCCCAGACCGCCGCGGCCCTGCACGCGATACTGCTCGACGTGGGTGCGCTTGGCGAACCCTCCCTCGGTGACAACGAAGACGTATCCCTCTTCTGACACGACAGACGCGGCCAGCAGGTAGTCGTCGCTGCGGAACTTCATGCCGATGACTCCGGCCGTCGAGCGGCCCATCGGGCGCAGGGAGTCGTTCGATGCCGTGAAGCGGATCGACATGCCCTTCTTCGAGACCAGGAGCACGTCGCTGTCTTCTTCGACGAGGAGGGCCGAGACGAGCTCGTCGCCCTCGCGCAGGTTGATCGCGATGATTCCACCGGAGCGGTTGGTGTCGTACTCGTCGAGCGCCGTCTTCTTGAGAAGGCCCCCGCGGGTGGCGAGCACGAGGTACTTGGCCGCCTCGTAGTCGCGGATGTCGAGCACCTGGGCGATCTGCTCGTCTGGAGCCATGGCGAGCAGGTTGGCGACGTGCTGGCCCTTGGCGTCGCGGCCGGCCTCCTGTAGTTCATACGCCTTGGCGCGGTAGACGCGGCCCCTGTTCGTGAAGAACAGCAGCCAGTGATGGGTGGTCGTGACGAAGAAGTGCTCGACCACGTCGTCGGCGCGCAACTGGGCGCCCTTGACTCCCTTGCCGCCGCGGTGCTGGCTGCGGTAGTTGTCGCTGCGCGTGCGCTTGATGTAGCCGCCACGCGTGACGGTGACCACCATCTCTTCCTCGGGGATGAGGTCTTCCATGTTCATATCGCCGTCGAAGCCGAAGACGATCTCGGTGCGTCGATCATCGCCGTACTTGTCGACGATCTCGCCGAGCTCTTCGACGATGATCTCTCGCTGACGTGCCGGCGAAGACAGAATGAAGTTGTACTCGTCGATCTTGACCTGCAGGGCGTCGGCCTCGTCCATGATCTTCTGGCGCTCGAGGGCGGCCAGGCGGCGCAGCTGCATCTCGAGGATGGCGCGCGACTGCAGCTCGTCGATGTCGAGCAGCTGCATCAGCCCGTCACGCGCGTCTTCGACGGTGTTGGAGCGGCGGATGAGGGCGATGACCTCGTCGAGTGCATCGAGGGCCTTGAGGTAGCCCTGCAAGATGTGCATGCGCTCTTGAGCCTCGCGCAGGCGGAACGCCGTGCGGCGCACGATGACGTCGATCTGGTGAGTGACCCACTCACTGATGAATCCGTCGATCGACAGCGTGCGCGGAATGCCGTCGACGATCGCGAGCATGTTCGCGCCGAAGTTCTCTTGAAGCGACGTGTGCTTGTAGAGGTTGTTGAGAACGACCTTGGCCACGGCATCGCGCTTGAGCACGATGACCAGCCGCTGGCCGGTGCGGCCCGAGGTCTCGTCGCGGATGTCGGCGATGCCGCCGACCTTGCCGTCTTTTACGAGGTCGGCGATCTTGATCGCCAGGTTGTCGGGGTTCACCTGGTAGGGCAGCTCGGTGACCACGAGGCAGGTGCGACCCTGCAGCTCTTCGACGTTGACGACGGCGCGCATCGTGATCGAGCCGCGACCCGTGCGATAGGCATCGTGGATGCCCTTGGTTCCGAGAATCTGCGCGCCCGTGGGGAAATCCGGGCCCTTGATGCGCAGAATCAGCGCATCCTGCAGTTCTTCGCGCGTCGCATCCGGATTCTCGAGCGCCCACACGGCGCCCGCGGCGACCTCGCGCAGGTTGTGCGGCGGGATGTTGGTGGCCATGCCGACCGCGATGCCCACCGATCCGTTGACCAGCAGGTTCGGAAATCGGGCGGGAAGGACGACCGGCTCGAGCGTGCGCCCGTCGTAGTTGTCTTGAAAGTCGACGGTCTCTTCTTGGATGTCGCGCACCATCTCGAGCGCGAGCGGAGCCATCTTGGTCTCGGTGTATCGAGGGGCGGCCGCGCCGTCGTTGCCGGCGGAACCGAAGTTGCCCTGGCCGAGGGCCAGCGGGTAGCGCAGGCTCCACGGCTGGATGAGTCGCACGAGCGCATCGTAGATCGACGTGTCGCCGTGCGGGTGGAACTGCCCCATGACCTCGCCGACCACGCGGGCCGACTTCGAGAAAGCCCGGTCGGGACGGTATCCCCCGTCGTACATCGCGTAGATGACCCGGCGGTGCACGGGCTTGAGTCCGTCGCGCACATCGGGAAGCGCCCGGCCCACGATCACGCTCATCGCGTAGTCGAGGTAGGAACGCTGCATCTCGAGCTGCAGGTCTACCTGCTCGATGCGGTCGGTCAGCGCACCCGATGAGTCGGAGGCCTGGGGGATGTCGCCCGTGGTGTCGTCAGTCATGTTGTCCTAGCGGTAGAGCCCGTCGCCGAGCAGGGCGCATCAAATGTCGAGCGTCAGATGTCGAGGAAGCGAACGTCTTTGGCGTTCTTCTGAATGAAGTTGCGCCGTGACTCGACGTCTTCGCCCATGAGGGTCGAGAAGATCTCGTCGGCAGCCGCGGCGTCGTCGAGCGTGATCTGGCGCAGCGTGCGGGTGTCGGGATCCATCGTCGTGTCCCACAGCTCGCGGTAGTCCATCTCGCCGAGACCCTTGTAGCGCTGGATGCCGTTCTCTTTGGGGATGCGCTTTCCCGACGCCTGGCCGTTGACCAGCAGGGCGTCGCGCTCGACATCGGAGTAGACGTACTCGTGCGCCGAGTTGGTCCACTTGAGTCGGTAGAGCGGAGGCATGGCGAGGTACACGTAGCCGAGTTCGATGAGCGGCCGCATATAGCGGAAGACCAGCGTGAGCAGCAGCGTGGTGATGTGCTGGCCGTCGACGTCGGCATCGGCCATCAGCACGATCTTGTGGTAGCGCGCCTTGTCGGGGTTGAAGTCCTCGCCGATTCCCGCGCCGAACGCGGTGATCATGGCCTGCACCTCGTTGTTGCCGAGCGCACGATCGAGACGTGCCTTCTCGACATTCAGAATCTTTCCGCGCAACGGCAGGATGGCCTGGGTCTCGGGATTGCGGCCCTGGATGGCGGATCCCCCAGCCGAGTCGCCCTCGACGATGAAGATCTCGCTCTTCACCGGGTCGCGGCTCGAGCAGTCCTTCAGCTTGCCGGGCATGCCGCCGCCCTCGAGCAGCCCCTTGCGCCGGGTCTGCTCGCGAGCCTTGCGCGCCGCAAGGCGGGCCTGGGATGCCTGGATCGCCTTGCGGATGATGTCACGCGCCTGCGTGGGGTTGCGATCGAACCAGTCGGTGAGCTCGACATTGACCACGCGCTGAACGAAGGCCTTCGCCTCGGTGTTGCCGAGCTTGGTCTTCGTCTGGCCCTCGAATTGCGGCTCGGCCAGCTTGATCGAGATGACGGCGGTCAGTCCCTCGCGCACGTCGTCGCCCGAGAGGTTGTCGTCTTTCTCTTTGATGATGCCCTTCTCTCGGGCGTACTTGTTGACCAGCGTGGTGAGCGCCGCACGGAAACCCTCTTCATGCGTTCCACCCTCATGCGTGTTGATGGTGTTCGCGTAGGTGTGCACGCTCTCGGTGTAGCCCGTCGTCCACTGCATGGCGACCTCGAGCGCGATCTTGCGCACCGTGTCTTCTTGTTCGAACGAGATGATCTCGTCGTTGACGAGATCGTTCTTCTTGGCGCGGTTCAGGTACTCCACATAGTCTTGGAGACCCTTTTCGTAGAGATAGGTGACGGCCACGGGCTCGCCGTCATCTGCGGCACTCTGGCCATGCGCACTCTGTTTATCGGCACCGTCGCGCTCGTCGACGAGGCTGATGCTGAGGCCCTTGTTGAGGAAGGCCATCTGCTGGAACCGCGCGCGGAGGGTCTCGTAGTCGAACTCGACCGTCTCGAATGTCTCTGAGCTCGGCCAGAACGTGATGCGGGTGCCGGTCTCGGTGGTGGACTCGTCTTGGGAGAGGGGGGCCTCGGGAACACCGTTGCGGTAGCTCTGCCGATAGACGTTGCCCTGGCGCCGAACCTCCACATCGAGTTCGCTCGACAGAGCGTTGACGACCGAGCTGCCCACGCCGTGCAAGCCGCCGGAGACGGCATAACCGCCGCCGCCGAACTTGCCGCCGGCGTGCAAGATGGTGAGAACGACCTCGACTGTGGACTTCTTCTCGACGGGGTGCATGTCGACGGGGATGCCTCGGCCGTTGTCGGTGACCTGGATGCCGCCGTCTCGACGCATGACCACGGAGATGGTGTCTGCGTAGCCGGCGAGCGACTCGTCGACGGAGTTGTCGACGATCTCGTAGACCAGGTGATGCAGCCCGCGGGGTCCGGTCGATCCGATGTACATACCCGGTCGCTTGCGCACCGCTTCAAGTCCCTCGAGAACCTGGATCTGGTCGGCACCGTACTCGCTGTCGGGGTTCACTTTGTCGGATTCAGACATATAGAAATGGGCTCCTCAGTGCCGCCTCGATATCAGTCAGGAAGGCGACCCTTAATTCTAGCAAAGCGCGCGTGCTTAAAACGGCTCTACGGCGATCTGAGCCGCTTATTTTGGCCGGGTGACTGTATTTGCCACGTCAGCCGTAGGTATCGCGAGGACCACGCCCTGGAATTGATCTGGAGCCCTTTTTCCAGGACGGCGCATGGGGTGCCTGAAAGCGCACGGTCTCGATGCCCGCATCCGGGTAGGACTGCGCGATGCGCGTCATGATCATCGTGCGCATGTGCCTCAGCTGCGTGGCCCAGGCCGTGGAGTCGCACTGCACCGTGAGAACGGAGTCGGTGACATCGAGCGGAAAGCTGTGCTCGGCCGTGTCGGCGCCTGCTATCTCCCGCCACGCCAGCAGCAGGTCGGATTTCGCCAGGGGAGTCGCCCAGCCGAGCTCGCTGGTCATCGCGGTCATGACATCGGCGATGCCTTTCGGATCGCGCCCGCGGCCATAGGCCTCGCTCTCGACGACGGGCTCGCGAATGCGGCGCTTGCGCGATCCGTAACGTCGACTCGCGGCGTCGCCGAAGACACCTTTGAATCGCAGGTACACCGACGACGAGAGTGAGGGATCGTTGCCCGAGCTTTCGTTGTCTGAGCCTGTCGAAGGGATCTCCTGGCTCATGGGTTCTTCCCTTCGACGGGCTCAGGAAACGAGACAGGCTCAGGGAACGGAATGCTCGGATCGACGATCGTACCCGCACTGATGCGCACCGTGTGCGGGGTCAACGACGCGGGCACATCGTCGAACACCGCGGCCGTGATGAGCACCTGCTCGTAATCGGCCACGGCCAGAGCCAGCCGATCACGACGCGCCTCGTCGAGTTCGGCGAACACGTCGTCGAGAATCACAACGGGATCGCCGGTGGGTGATTCGATGCGAAGCAGGGCGGCGGCTGACAGCTTCAGCGACAGCGCAAACGACCACGACTCACCGTGGCTCGCGTAGCCCTTGGCCGGCAGGCCGTTGAGCTCGAACACCAGGTCGTCGCGGTGCGGCCCGATGAGAGTGAGTCCGCGATCGAGCTCTTGGCGACGAACCCGCACCAGTGCCTCGCGGAACAGGCCGGCTATGACCTCGCGGGTCAGGGTGTCTGTGGTCGTGCCGTCGGGAACGCCGAATCCGTCGTCGGCCGAGTCGTCGGCATCCGGATGCGCGGAGAGCACGCTGAGACGATTGCCGAGCGCCGGCCGGTGGTCGGCCCCGGCGATCGAGCGGTAGGCATCCACGACCAAGGGATGCAGGCGACCCACGAGCGCGACCCGCTCGGCGATGAGCTCGCTGCCAAGCTCGACGAGTCGCTCGTCCCAGATGTCGAGCGTCGAGAGGTTGGCGCCGCGCAACCCCTGCGCTCGCGCCGACTTGAGCAGCGTGTTGCGCTGCTTGAGCACGCGCTCGTAGTCGGACTGCACGCCCGCGAGCCGTGGGGTGCGGGCGACGAGCAGCTGGTCGAGAAAGCGCCGACGACCAGACGGTTCTCCTCGGATGAGCGCCAGGTCTTCGGGAGCGAACAGCACGGAGGAGAAATAACGTGGAAGCTCCCGCGGCTTGATGACCGATCGGTTGACCTGTGCGCGGTTCGCGCTCGAGCGATTGATCTGCACCTCGACCAGCAGCTCACGGTTTTCGTGTTCGAGTCGCGTCCGCACGATGGCGGCGTTCTGGCCGGCTCGAATCATGGCATGGTCGACAGAGACCCGGTGCGAGCCGAGGCTGCTCAGGTAACCGAGCGATTCGACGAGGTTCGTCTTGCCCTGGCCGTTGCTACCGACGAAGAGATTGGGGCCGGGCTCGAGGTCGACCTCCGCCGTCGCGTAGTTGCGAAAGTCGACGAGAGAGAGATGCCGCACGAGCACGAGGGGCCTCTCCAGTCTTGATGTTTCGTTCCCTGGCCTAGTCTTCGGCCTTCTTGACCGCGTGGCCCCCGAACTGGTTGCGCAGCGCCGCGACGGCCTTCATCGACGGCGAGTCCTCTTGTCGAGACACGAACCGAGCGAAGATCGACGCCGAGATCGTGGGAACCGGAACGGCGTTCGCGATGGCCTCCTCGATCGTCCAGCGACCCTCGCCGGAGTCTTCGACGTAGCCCTCGATGTCGTCGAACTCGGGGTCTTGCTCGAGTGCCTGAACGAGGAGCTCGAGCAGCCAGGAACGCACGACGGTTCCGCGCTGCCATGCTTTGAAGGTTCCGGTGACGTCTTTGATGATGTCTTTGCGGGTGTCGAGCAGCTCGTAGCCCTCGGCATAGGCCTGCATCAGCGCGTACTCGATGCCGTTGTGCACCATCTTGGCGTAGTGACCGGCGCCGACCTCGCCCACGTGAACGAAGCCTTCTTCGCGTGGCCCTTCGGGGCGAAGCGCGTCGAAGATCGGCATCAGCAGCTCGACGTCGGCCTTGGTGCCGCCGACCATGAGTCCGTAACCGTTCTCCAGACCCCAGACGCCGCCCGAGACGCCGGCATCCACATATCCGATGCCCCGGGGAGCGAGCTCTGCGGCGTGCCTGAAGTCTTCGGTGAAGCGCGAGTTGCCGCCGTCGATCACCAGGTCGCCGCCCGAGAGAACGGTGCCGAGTTCGGTGATGACCGAGTCGGTGATCTTTCCGGAGGGAACCATGACCCACACGACGCGCGGGCTGGGAAGGGCGGCGGCCAGGGCAGCCAGGTCGGCCACATCGGAGACGGCCGGGTTGTTGTCGTAGCCCGTCACCTCGTGACCCGCATTGCGCAGCCGCGCACGCATGTTGTTGCCCATTTTGCCGAGACCGACGAGTCCAATGTGCATTGCAGAATCTCCTTGACGAAATACGTGGGTGAGGTGCCGGAGTTACCGGCCACCGGCATCCGGTGAATTACCGCAGCAACAGGTTCGGCTGCAGCAGATATTTGTAGTCGTCTGTGCCGGGCTGGTCTTTGGACGACTGGCTCGTGATGAGCACGGGGCCCGGCTTGTTGGGGTTGTCGGTCTTGGTGAACGAGATCCGAACGTATTCCGAGTGCACCGCACTCAGACCATCAAGCAGGAACTGTGGTTTCAGCGAGACGACGGTGTCGGAGCCGGTGAGGAGTGCGTCGATCGATTCGGATGCCTGGGCCTGCTCTGAGCCGATGGCCTCGAGGGTGACGCCGTCGATCGTGAATGTGAAGCGGAGCGCTGCTTCGCGCTCGAGCACGAGACTGACTCGCCGGGTCGACTCGATGAGCTCTGCGGTGTTGATGACCGCGTAATTGTCGACGGTCTCGGGGAAGAGCCGCTTGACGGGGGGAAAGTTGCCCTTGATGAGCAACGACGTGACGGTCTTCTTGTCGGACCTGAAGGCGATGAGTTCTCGATCGTCGGTGCTGGTGATCGAGACAGAGATCGTGCCGGCGTTGCCGAACGTCTTTCCGACTTCTTGAAGCGTCTTGGCGGGTACCAGCGCAGTCGCCGTGCTGACGCCGGAATCGCCCGAGTCCCAGTCGATGTTGCGCACGGCGACCCGGTAGCGGTCGGTGGCGACGAGTGACAGCGTGTTCTCCGAGACCTCGAGCTGCACCCCGGTGATCACGGGCGTCACATCGTCACGCGATGCGGCGACGGCGACCTGGGCCACTGCAGCGGCGAATTTGTCGGCGGGCAGGATGCCTGATTCCTCACCGATCTGGGGAAGGCTCGGGTATTCCTCGACTGGCATGCTCAACAGGGTGAACTTCGCGGATCCGCTCGAGACGGTGATGCGCGAGTCTTCGGATGCGAAGCGCACGGGAGCGTTCGGGAGTTTGCTCGCGATCTCGGAAAGCAGTCGACCGGAGACGAGGACCGTGCCCGGTTCTTCGACGTCTGCGGCTATCTGGGTCTGGGCCGAGACCTCGTAGTCGAACGACGAGAGAGTGAGGCCGTCTTCATCGGCTTTGATGAGGATTCCGGAGAGGATCGGCAGGGTGGTTCGCTGAGGCAAGAGCTTCACGGCGAAGGAGACGGCTTCGCTGAAGACGTCTCGGTTGGCTTGGAACTTCACGAAGGCACTCCATACGAGATCGGCCGGTTGAGATGGGTTGCTTATTCGCCTCAATGCTAGCGGGTGGGGACACTCCCGACGCGTTCTTTCGATTCGAGGGTGACGAGGTCGACAAGGTTGTCGGGGGTGAATTAAGTGAATTAAACGTTAATGGTCTTAACCGCTGTGGATATGTGGATAACTTCTGTGGACTGCAGTCGGCCGTAGGGAACTACACGGGTGTGAGATGTAGAAATCGTGTGCAGTACGTATCCACAACTCGACCCGTCTCCGAACGCCGCATGAACGACTCCACAACTTGAGCCGATCGACGCACAGGTTCGAGGCCGTTTTCCACAACCTCTGCACACACTGTGGAAACTCGTGTGCGAAGTGCGGGGTCGAACCGAACTCAGACGTCTTTATAGCGCTGGTTGTGCTTGATGCGATTGCTGACTTCTGTGACCTGGTTGTAGATGGAGCGCTTCTCGGTCATCAGCTTGCCGATCTTGTTGTTGGCGTACATGACCGTCGTGTGGTCACGGCCCCCGAACAGCTGACCGATCTTGGGAAGCGAGAGGCTGGTCATTTCGCGGCACAAATACATGGCGATCTGCCGAGCGGTCGCAATGGCCTGCGACCGAGACGACCCGTAGAGATCATCGACCGAGAGCTTGAAGTACTCGGCTGTGTGGTTGATGATGTCGACCGGCGCGATGATGTTGTCTTCGTCGAGGGTGATGAGGTCTTTGAGCACGGTCTGCACCAGCTGCATGTCGACCGGCGTGCGATTGAGGCTCGCGAAGGCGGTGACTCGGATGAGGGTTCCCTCGAGTTCGCGCACATTCGACGAGACCTTGGTGGCCATGTACTCGAGAATGTCGTCGGGCACGCGCAGTTTCTCGCTCTGTGCCTTCTTTCTGAGAATCGCGATGCGCGTCTCGAGGTCTGGCGTCTGCACATCGGTGATGAGGCCCCACTCGAATCGCGTGCGCATGCGGTCTTCGAACCCGGTGAGGGCCTTGGGAGGCAGGTCGGAGGTGATCACGACCTGCTTGTTGTGATCGTGCAAGGTGTTGAACGTGTGGAAGAAGGCTTCCTGGGTTTCGGCCTTGCCCTGCAGAAACTGGATGTCGTCGATGAGCAGCAGATCGATGTCGCGATAGCGCGAGTGGAATGCCGCACCTCTGTTGTTGGCGATCGAGTTGATGAAGTCGTTGGTGAACTCCTCGCTCGACACATAGCGAACGCGAACGCCGGGATAGAGGCTCATGGCGTAGTGGCCGATGGCGTGCAGAAGGTGGGTCTTGCCGAGACCGGAATCCCCGTAGATGAAGAGGGGGTTGTAGGCCTTGGCCGGTGCCTCGGCCACCGCGACCGCGGCCGCATGGGCGAAGCGGTTCGATCCGCCGATGACGAAGTTGTCGAAACTGTACTTCGGGTTCAGCCGGGTGTCGTTGTTGCGCGGCGGGCCCACGGTCTCTTGTGCGGGTGTCGATGGCGGTTGCACCGGCGGCGTCTCGATGTAGACGGGTTCGGATGCTTCGGCCTGGCCGGCCATCTCGCTTCCGCTGATCTCGGGGTTGACCACGACGGAAAAGTTGGTGACGTCGAAATCGGGATCGAGTTGGCCGATTGCGGCCAGTAGAGACGGACGGACCCTCAACTCGAGCATGTCGCGGGTGAAGTCGTTAGGAACCTCGAGGTAGAACGACCCCGCCATGATTCCCTTGGGAACCACGAGGCCGAGAAAGCCGCGTAGTTGCGGGGTTATTCGTTCGTCACGGGAGAGTGCCTGCAGCACGGAGCGCCACTGGCCCTCCGTCGAGGTGTCATCCTCAGCCATGGAACTCCCGTCGAACAAATGAGTAATGCAGTTTTGCCTGTGGAAAACAGGGCGAGTAAAGCCGGCGGGCTGAGCTTCCCCGAGCGTCAGCGAGCTGGATAACTAAGCTAGTTGCTGCCATGCGGCAGGGCAAGCTCACTGTATTGACTCTACGCGTGTCATGCACAGGCAGTTTCCACAGTCTGTGGATAATTGATTCTTCGTGCCCGTGAGGTTTGACCAAAGGCAAGGGAGGTCGTAGGTTTAATCAGTTGACTTGTGGCCAATCGGCCCGCACTTACTTTCCCGGTTCCCTGTCGTGCACGTGCGATGGGGTCCGGGCCACGGAGAACACACCATGAGCAAGAGAACTTTCCAGCCGAACAACCGTCGCCGCGCCAAGGTGCACGGCTTCCGCCTGCGCATGCGCACGCGCGCCGGCCGAGCCATCCTGGGCGCTCGTCGCCGCAAGGGTCGCACCGAGCTCTCCGCGTAGCAGTACCACCAGAGTCTCGCTGTGTTGGCTCACGCCAACCGGATCACCACCGCCGATGATTATCGGGGTGTGGTTCGGCGGGGAACACGTCTCGTGTCCCCCAATGCCGTGACGTACCTTCGTTCACCCAGAACTGAGCAAGCCGGCGCCTCCGAACCGCGATTCGGATTCATCGTCGCCAAATCTGTCGGAGTCGCCGTCGTGCGAAACCGCGTGAGGCGGCGATTGAAGGCGGCCAGCTACACCATGCTCGATCAGGTGAAGCCGGGAATAGACGTGGTGGTGCGGGCACTTCCCGGGGCTGCATCCCAGCCTTACGGCGTACTCTGCCAGGAGTTGGCCGCATCGCTCCGGAAGGGATCCGCACTCGTATGACGACGGTTCCTGTTGCATCGATCTCGTTCATTTACGTTCTGACCAGCGTCTTACTGCTGCCTCGCAATGCGGCGGTACTTCTGCTCCGCGGGTACCGGGCGGTCATCTCTCCTCTGTATGGCGATGTGTGTCGGTACTACCCGTCGTGTTCGTCGTACACCCTCCAGGCGATCCAGCAACGCGGGCTGTCTGTGGGAACCGGTCTCGGCATCCTGCGCATCGCGCGCTGTCATCCCTGGGCGGCCGGCGGAATCGACGATGTGCGGCCCGCCAGAAACCCCCGATACGCGCTGACGCCGTTCGGATTCGTTGTTCCACGTAGCCACGGAAAGGGCTAGACGCTTTGGATCTCCTCGGCACCATACTTTGGCCGATCAAATGGGTTGTCGAACTCATTCTGGTCGCATTCCACTACGTCTGGACGTGGGTCGGGCTCAACCCCGACGACGGTCTCACCTGGGTGCTGTCGATCGTGGGACTCGTGCTCGTGATCCGCGCCGCGCTCATCCCCATCTTCGTGAGGCAGATCAAGAGCCAGCGCAAAATGCTCGAGGTTGCGCCCCAGCTCAAGAAGATTCAAGACAAGTACAAGGGCAAGAAAGACCAGTTCTCTCGTGAGGCCATGTCGCGTGAGACCATGGAGCTCTACAAGCGCACCGGCACGAATCCCCTGAGTTCGTGCCTGCCGCTGCTGCTGCAGATGCCCATCTTCTTCTCGCTGTTCTCTGTTCTGAACGATGCCCAGCACGAGAAGGCCGGCGGTGGAGTCGGTCTTCTGAACGAAGCCCTCGCCAAGTCATTCGGCGAATCCGATCTGTTCGGTGCTCCGCTCAAAGCGACGCTCGCCAACAACGAGGGCAGTTTCCTGGTCATCGTCTTCGCGGTCACGATGATCGCCCTGATGACGGCGTCGCAGTTCATCACCCAGCTGCAGATCATGTCGAAGAACCAGTCGCCCGAGGCCAAGAACAGCCCCATGTTCAAGCAGCAGCGCATCCTGCTGTACATCCTCCCTGTGGTTTTCATCTTCTCTGGTGTGGCCTTCCCGCTCGGGGTCATGTTCTACTGGCTCACCTCCAACTTCTGGACCATGGGGCAGCAGTTCTTGGTCATCCGCAACATGCCCACTCCAGGCAGTGAAGCGGCGATGGCACGCGAGGCACGCCTCGCCAAGCGAGGCAAGCTGGTTCTCAAGGACGGCCCCTTGAGTGACGAGGTCGTTGCAGATGAACTGCCTAAGACTACGCAGCGGCAGCAGCCCGTAAGCAAGAACCGAGCCAAGAAGCAGGGTGGATCCAAGTGAGTGACGTGACAGCCGAGACCGCGACCGTGTCGAGCGACGAGACAGATGTGAGCGTAGAGGTCATCAATGAGGTCATCGATGAGGCGGCCGTCGGCACAGATCCCGTCGAGTCCTTCGAGTCGACTCCGGAGGCCAACCTCGATGACGAGGGAGACATCGCCGCCGACTATATCGAAGAGCTTCTCGACATCTGCGACCTCGATGGTGACATCGATATCGATACCCGAGGGGGCCGGGCCTACATCTCGGTCAACGCGTCGGGAGACACCAACATTCGAGTGCTGTCGAAGCCCGATACGGTCAACGCCCTGCAGGAGCTGACGCGCCTGGCCGTGCAGACCAAGACCGGCGCATTCAGCCGGCTGATCCTCGATGTGGGTGGCAGCCGTGAGGCCAGGCAGGGTGAGCTCGCTCGTCTCGTCGACGCGGCGGTGGCACGGATCGAGGCCGGCGAGCAGTCTGCTGCACTGCCCGCGATGTCTTCGTACGAGCGCAAACTGGTTCACGACATCGTGGCGGAGCGTGGCTTCGTCTCGGCGTCGGAGGGCGATGGTCGCGACCGTCACACCGTGATCACGCGCGCCTGACCCACCCCCCGGCATCGCAGACACCGCAGTGAGCATCCCTGAGAACACCGAGGTCGAGCCGTCGGTTGCAGCCGAGCTTTTCGGCGATCGCATCGAGCTTGCGCGCCAGTTCACGAACGCACTCGCCACCCACGGCGAAGAGTATGGGCTCATCGGTCCGCTCGAACTCGCCCGCCTGTGGAGTCGTCACATTCTCAACTGTGTGGTCGTCGCTCCTCTCCTTCGTGCGGGAACCGTCGGCGACATCGGCAGTGGCGCAGGTCTGCCCGGCCTCGTTCTTGCCATCGCCCGACCCGACGTGCACTTCACGCTGATCGAGCCGATGGAGCGTCGGGTGAAGTGGCTGAACGACCAGGTGAGCGCACTCGGTCTCGACAACGTGGTGGTTCTGCGCGATCGTGCAGAAGACGTGCGGTTGCCCGAAGGTTTCGACCAGCTCACGGCGCGTGCGGTGAGTGCGTTCTCGAAACTCATCCCCATGTGCGCTCCCCTGGTCGTTCCCGGCGGAGAGTTCATTCTGATGAAGGGAATCAACGCGGCCAAGGAGATCGAGGCTGCCGAGAAGCAGGTTCGGCGGTTCAAGCTTCGTGGTGTCGAGGTCGTCGAGTTGGGCGAAGGCACTCTGCCTGAGACGACGCGGGTCATTCGGGCGACCGTCGCATAGGCAGCAGAGCCTCGATGTTTCACGTGAAACATCTTGATTGGCGGCCCTCATTCGGGGCAGCGTACTCGCTTACTTCACATTCGCCCTTCAAGTCAAGAGACGGCGTCATGTTTTCGTTCGCTGAAACGGATCCTAAGCAATTTTTGCGTACTCTGAATCGGGCCGAAAACGAACCAAATGGGCGTCAAAAACGACCGATTCGGGTCTCGACTTAGTGTTTGCTCCGACGACGGGTACTTTGGTCTAGGGACGACTTCGTTTCGTCGTGTGGTCGCTCCAGTGCCGATCAACGGTGTTCATTCCCCTCCTCCGAACTCGGCCTTATCGGGCCACCCACGCAACTCAGCAAGTCAGGATTTGATGTCAACGGAACCAATCGGCGCAGCATCGTTCGATGCGTCGACGCCCCTGGCTCGGGAATTGGCCGACCTCTCGAGCCGGCGCCGCAAGTTTTCAGAGCGAGTCGTTCCCCTGCCCGAGACGACTCGCATTTTCACTGTCGCGAACCAGAAAGGCGGCGTCGGTAAAACGACGACGACCGTCAACCTCGCGGCCGCACTCGCCCGCAGCGGCGCACGCGTTCTGGTCATCGATCTCGATCCGCAGGGAAACGCATCCACCGCTCTGGGCGTCGACCATCGCGCCGAGACACCCAGTGTCTACGACGCGCTGATCCGAGACGAGCCGATGACCGACGTCGTGCAGAGGAGTCCGGAGTTCGAGACGCTGTTCTGCGTTCCCGCAACCATAGACCTGGCGGGTGCCGAGATCGAACTCGTGCCGATGGTGGCTCGCGAGCAGCGGCTGCGCAGCAGCGTCGACACTTATCTGCAGCAGTCGTTCGACGCCGGTGCGGCGTACCACTACGTCTTCATCGACTGCCCCCCGTCGCTCGGCCTGCTCACCATCTACGCGTTCGTTGCGGCCCATGAGGTTCTCAGTCCCATTCAGTGCGAGTTCTACGCACTCGAGGGCCTGAGCCAGCTGCTGAAGAATATCCAACTGATCGAGCGGCACTTGAATCCGAGCCTCGCCGTCTCGACGATTCTGCTGACGATGTACGACGGGCGCACCCGGCTGGCCTTCCAGGTGGCAGAGGATGTGCGCAGTCATTTTCCCGACCAGACCCTCACGGCCGTCATTCCCCGCTCGGTGAGAGTGTCGGAGGCGCCCAGCTATGGCCAGACCGTGATCAGTTTCGACCCCAATTCTCCCGGCGCGCTGTCGTATTTCGAAGCCGCAGCCGAGATCGCAGACAGAGGAGCGCCCGCCGATGGCCACTAAGAAGAGAACCGGGCTGGGTCGCGGAATCGGCGCCCTCATTCCCACGAATGACTCCCTCGACGGTGACGGCCGTGCGGGAGTTCGCCCGGTCGACGTGTTCTTCGCCGAGCGTGGCGAGGCGGCGGCACCGCCGCAGGCAGACCTCGTCGAGGTGCCCGGCGCCCGCCTGGCCCACCTGAATCCGGCCGACATCGTGCCCAACGCCAAGCAGCCGCGCGCCGTCTTCAAAGAAGACGATCTCGCCGAACTCGTGGTGTCGATCCGTGAGATCGGCGTTCTGCAGCCGGTTGTCGTGCGCCCCCTCCCCGTCGTCGCCGGTGAGACGCCCAAGTATGAACTGGTCATGGGCGAACGTCGCCTTCGGGCCACCCGGCAGGTGGGCCTCGAGAGCATACCCGCCATCGTCAAGGACACGGCCGACGAGAACATGCTTCGAGACGCTCTGCTCGAGAATCTGCACCGCTCCGAGCTGAACCCGCTTGAGGAGGCTTCCGCCTACCAACAGCTCCTGAGCGACTTCGGCATCACGCAAGACGAGCTGGCCACGCGCATCGGGCGTTCGCGTCCCCAGATCACCAACACGATCCGGCTGCTGCGTCTGCCCGCTGCCGTGCAGAAGCGCGTTGCCGCCGGCGTGCTGAGCGCGGGTCACGCACGCGCCGTCCTCTCGGCGGGCGACGCCGAGGCTATGACGCGTCTGGCTGACAAGATCGTGAACGAAGACCTGTCGGTTCGCGCCGCGGAGTCTGCAGCCGCAGCGGTTCCGAGGCCGGCGAAGGCGACGACGGTTGCCGGCACGAAGCGGGGACACCTCGACGAGATCGCCGAGAGGCTGGGCGATCGCCTCGATACGCGCGTCAAGGTGAGCCTGGGGCGCGCGAAGGGCCAGATCGTCATCGACTTCGCAACGATCGGCGACCTGAATCGCATCCTCGCCGAGCTGGGCGACCAGGGATTCGGCCGGTCCTGAGCAATACCGCCCGAACAGGTGGCGATAGATACACCACAACCCCGATGTTTCACGTGAAACATTGGGGTTGCTTATGTGAGCGGGTCAGGAGAGATGTTTCACGTGAAACATCCGAGCTGCAAGTTATGCGGAGGCGTCTGCTATCGCCTTCTCGCCGAGCGCCTCGAAGACTTCGCCGAGATTCAGGCCTGCGGCCTGGATGGCCTGGGGAACCAGTGAAGTCTCGGTGAGACCGGGCAGAACGTTGGCCTCGAGGAACCAGACCACGCCCTCGTCGTCGACGATGAGGTCGACGCGCGAGATGTGCCGCAGCGCGAGGGTGTTGTGGATCGAGAGGGCGGTGGACTGAACCAGCTCGGTGATCTCGGGTGACAGGCGCGCGGGAGTGAAGAAGCGGGTCTCCCCCGCGTTGTAGCGCGCGTCGTAGCCGTACACGCCCAGGCGCGGCTCGATCTCAACTGCGGGCAGGGCGAAGGGGCCGTCACCCGTGTCGACGATGCCAACCGAGACTTCGGTGCCCGAGACGCGACGCTCGATGAGTGCGACATCACCGTACGTGTACGCCCCCACGACACCGCGACGCAGGTCGTCGGTATCGGCGATCATCGATACGCCCTGGGCCGAGCCGCCCATGGCCGGCTTCACCACGAGGTCGGTTCCGAACTGGCTTGCCACCCTATCGAGAACTTGGGCGGAGCCGAGTTCTCGGAATGTGTCGCGAGGAAGCGTGATCGACTCGGGTGTGGAGAACCCCGCTCGTGCCACGATGACCTTCGCGGTGGGCTTGTGCCAGGCAAGTCGACTGGCGCCCGGCTGAGATCCCACGTAAGTGACGTCGAGGGCGTCCAGAAGCGCACGAAGTGCCCCGTCTTCGCCGCTGGCCCCGTGCAGGGCCGGCCAGACCACGTCGGGGCGGTTGGATTCGAGGTACGACAGGAGCGCGGCATCCGGCTCGCGCAGAATCACGGTGTGCCCGCGATCGAGCAGGCCGTCGGCGACGCGACGACCCGAACGAAGAGAGACGTCGCGCTCGTGCGAGATGCCTCCGGCCAGAACGACGACGGTACGAGAGGTCACTGTGTTCATCCCTAGTTGGTGTTGGGCGGCGGTGCTGTGTAGTTGTCGTCACGGCGAATGGCCGTGAGAGGACCGGTTGCCGAGAACGATTCGAGCAGGTCGATCTCGGCGTTGATGACGCTCGTGAGGCGCCGGATGCCGAGTTTGATCTGCTCGGGTGTGGGGTAGCAGAACGACAGCCGGATGTTGTTGCGACCCTGTCCGTCGGCGAAGAACGCCGTGCCCGGGGTGTAGGCGACGAGTTCGGTGACCGCGCGGGGCAGCATCTGCTTGGAGTCGAGATAGTCGGGAAGCGTGAGCCAGACGTAGAACCCGCCATTCGGGTTGGTCCAGTTCAGGTCGGGCAGATACTCTGTGAGCGCCGAGAGCATGGTCTCTTTGCGTTCCCTGTAGATGCCGCGGAAGCGGTCGATCTGACCCTTCCAGTCGGCGGTCTCGAGGTACTGGCTGATGATCAGCTGGCTGAACGAGCTGGGACTCAGCACGGCCGCCTCGTTCGCGAGGATGAGCTTCTCGCGGATCGCGTGGGGCGCGAGCGCCCAGCCCACTCGAAAGCCGGGAGCAAGGGTCTTCGAGAAAGTGCCGAGGTAGATGACGCCGTCGCTCTCGAGCGAGCGGATGGCGGCGGGCGGCTTCTCTTCGAAGTAGAGCAGGCCGTACGGGTTGTCTTCGAGCACGAGAATGCCCTCTGACCTGCAGATTTCAAGAATCTCGATGCGCCGCTGCCAGCTGAGGGTCACACCGGCCGGATTGTGAAAGCTGGGGATCGTGTAGAGGAACTTGATGCGCTTGCCCGCGCGCTTGAGGCCGGCGATGTGTTCGCGCAGCGCCTCGGGAATGAGCCCGTGCTCGTCCATGGGAACGTGTTTGATCTCGGCCTGGTACGACTTGAAGATCACCACGGCGGTGACGTAGCTGGGGCCCTCGGAGAGCACGACGTCTCCGGGGTCGAGAAAGAGCTTGCTGACGAGTTCGAGCGCGTGCTGCGAGCCTGTCGTGACGACGACGTCGTCGACACCCGCCTTGATTCCTTCGAGCGCCATCACGTCGAGGATCTGCTCGCGCAGTGCGGGAACTCCCTGGCCGGAGCCGTACTGGAGGGCGGCCGCGCCGTTGCCGGTCATCACCCTGTTCATCGCATCGATGACGAGATCTTGGGGCAGCCCCGAGACGAACGGCATTCCGCCGGCCAGGGAGACGACCTCGGGTCGGGAAGCGACGGCGAAGAGTGCACGCACCTCGGATGCCGCCAGGCCTGCCGCGCGGGCGGCGTAGTTGCCGTACCACGGGTCGAGGTTTGTTCCTGTGCCACTTCGAGTGTTGTCGTTCACACGCACTTCCTATTTCGCGGCTCTGCCTGGTCAGGGTCTTCCTGAATTCCAGATGCCTGTCTCAGAGCGAAATTCCATACTAACCAGCCCCGGGCGTGTCGTACGCGGGCCGAACGCATCCGGGGCCACGCGCATCCAGGTGGCCTGCATGCCTGCGGCGTGCCCTTAACGCGATCAGGCCCCCTGCGCTGAGCAGGAGGCCTGAAGCGTCGGCCGACTTATGCGAGGAAGTCTGCGAGGTCTTTCTCGAGCGCGGCCTTGGGCTTGGCGCCGATGATGGTCTTGACGACCTCGCCGCCCTTGTAGACCTTGAGCGCGGGAATCGACGTGATCATGTACTTGGCCGCGATCTGCGGGTTCTCGTCGACGTTGAGCTTGACGATGTCGATCTTGTCGCCGTGCTCGTCTGCGATCTGGTCGAGGATGGGGCCGACGGCGCGACACGGGCCGCACCACTCTGCCCAGAAGTCGACCAGGATCGGCTTGTCGGACTGCAGGACGTCGGCATCGAAGCTGGCGTCGGTGACTGCCTTGGCGTTGGACATGAGTGCTTCTTTCGTTGGGATGGGAAAACTAGTTGACGGGGATGAGTTCTTGGGCGGCCGCGTCAGGGGCGACGTGTGCCGCCTGCGCTAAACCCGCGAGGTAGTGCTCCGCGTCGAGCGCAGCGACCGTTCCGGATGCGGCGGCCGTGACGGCCTGGCGGTAGGTGTCGTCGACGACGTCGCCGGCCGCGAAGACCCCGGTGAGGTTTGTCTTCGAGCTGCGGCCATCGACGGCGATGGTTCCGGATGCCGTGAGCTCGAGCTGGCCGTGAACGAGGTGCACTCGGGGATCGTTGCCGATGGCCACGAACAGGCCCTGCACCGGCAGTTCGCTGTGCTCGCCGGACACTGTGTTGCGGAGCGTGAGCGCCTCGACGGCGTTCTCGCCGGAGATGCCGACGACCTCGGAGTTGAACACGAACTCGATCTTGGGGTTGTCGAAGGCGCGCTGCTGCATGATCTTGGAGGCGCGGAGCGTGTCTTTGCGGTGGACGAGGTAGACCTTGTCGGCGAAGCGGGTGAGGAAAGTCGCCTCCTCCATGGCCGAGTCGCCGCCGCCGATGACGGCGATGGTCTTGGTCTTGAAGAAGAACCCGTCGCAGGTGGCACACCACGAGACGCCACGACCACTCAACCGCTCCTCGTCGGCGATTCCGAGCTTGCGGTAGGCCGAGCCCGTGGCGAAGATCACAGCCAGGGCTTCTTGGTCGCCGCTGTAGCCGGTGCTGACCTTCTTGACGCCGCCCGCGAGGTCGACGCCGGTGACGTCGTCGAGCAGCACCTCGGTGCCGAACTTCTCGGCCTGCTCCTGCAGCTTGCCCATGAGCTCGGGGCCCTGGATGCCCTCGGGAAAGCCGGGGAAGTTCTCGACGTCGGTGGTCTTCATCAGCTCGCCGCCGGCCTCGACACTCGAGGCGATCAGGAGGGGGTTGAGGCCCGCCCGGGCAGCGTAGATGGCCGCGGTGTAACCGGCAGGGCCGGATCCGATGATGATGATGTCGCGCACGTGCGTGTCAGCTCCTTAACAAGGGTGTCGCGAGGTGGCCTGGAAGGCTCTCACTTGCCTGGTACAACCCATCCTATTCCGCGGATATTCCGCCGTGAGGGAGGGTGGGAGCGCGGGCGGCGAACTAGGAGCGACGCCGTCTGACGCGCGCGAGCAATGGCGTGAGGGCGTCGCTCAGCTCGGGCGACTTCAGCAGCCGGAGGGCACCGAGGTAGAGCAGCGACATCACCAGCCCGATCACGATCATCGAGCTGAGCACCCCTGCGTACCCGCTGACGCCGTAGCCGCCGTCGTTCGCGAAACCGAAGACCAGCGCGAGGGCGACGCCGGCGATGACGGCAGGGACGAGAGCTGCGAGATCACGGCCGAGGCTCTTGGCGACGGTCGCCCCGCCAAGGCCGCCGAGGCGTCTGCGGATGAGGACGGCCGCCAGGATGGTCTGCAGGATGCCCGCTGCCGACAGTGCCAGTGCCACACCCACACCGATGAACTGCTTCGGTACGAAAAACAGCACCGCCAGGGCGGCGGCGGAGAAGACCACGGCTTGGAACAGTGTGATGAAGAACGGGGTACGGGTATCGCCGAGGGCATAGAAGGCCCGGAGGACGACGAACAGGATGCTGAAGGCCGGCAGTCCGACGAGGAATGCGATGAGCACGTTGCCCATGGCGATCGTCGGCACGAAGTCGAACTTGTTGAAGAGTCCGCTGAACGGGTAGGCGACGACGATGAGCACCATGGTCGCCAGCACCATGAGCACCGAGATGACCCGGATGGATGCCGAAAGATCACGCCGCACTGTGGCGAGGTCTCCCTGAGCTGCATGCTCGCTCATGCGCGTGAAGTACGCGGTTGCGATCGACACGGCGACGACCGAGTGAGGCAGCATGAAGATGAGCCACGCCGTCGACAGCACCGTCGTCGAGGCGTCGTCGCCCGAGGCTGTGATGACGACCCGCGTCTCGACGATTCCGGCGAGCTGGGTGACCAGGAGCATCCCGAATGTCCACCCGGCGAGCTTTCCGGCCGTGCCGAGCCCGACTCCGCGCCACCGGAAATCGGGACGATAGCGCAGCCCGACCCGGCGCCAGAAGACGAAGAGCACCAACGCCTGAACGGCGACGCCCAGCGTGGCTGTTCCCGCAAGAACGGCCACCTTGTCGGGCGTCCACCAGTCGAGGTCTCCCACATTCAGGGCGCTCGGCGAGAACGCCACGTTGAACGCCACCAGCCCGAGGATGGCGACGACGTTGTTGAGCACCGGTGTCCAGGTGAACGGACCGAACGAGTTGCGCGCATTCAACACCTCGCTGAGCACCGAGTAGACGCCGTAGAAGAAGATCTGCGGCAGGCACCAGTAAGCGAATGCGGTCGCCAGCGCGAACTGACCGCTCGACGCGGGATCGGCCACGATCGTGATGAGCACGGGGGCGAGCAGTGTGGCCGCGAGGGTGGCCGCGCCGAGCACCACGAACGCCACGGTGACGAGCTTGTTGATGTAGCCCGCTCCCCCGTCGGCATGCCGAGCGGCTCGCACGATCTGGGGAACGAGGATCGCGTTGAGCATGCCGCCCGCGACGATGACGAAGATGGTGTTCGGCAACTGGTTGGCGATGGTGAACGCGTCGGTGCCCAGACCGATCGTGCCGATGGTCTGGATGAGAACAAACGCCTTGACGAAGCCCAGGATGCGGGACACGGTCGTGCCCGAGGCCAGAATCGCGCTCGCACGGCCGAGGTTCGGCGCGGGCTTGGCGGAGGTGTCAGCCACGCGGCTCCTCGATTTCTGGTTCAGCGCGACCGTGCCGGCGCTTCAGAAACAGCCGGATGGCGGCGAAGACGAGCAGGGCTCCCACCACGCTGCCGACGAGCCACGAGCCGGCGACCTCCCAATCGGCGGAGACGTTGACGGGAATGAAGGTGGGCTGCGTCGAGATGAGGGTTCCGGTGGGGCTCACGAGTTCGGCGCGCACGATCGTGTCTCCGTTGGCGACACCCGCCGTGATGGGAACCTTCGCCTGCTTGCTCGACGCGGCCTCGACGGTGATCGTGACGTCTCTCTGCACGACGAGGCGAAAATTCGAGGGGGCGAGGCGCACCGTGAGGTTCACGGGATAGGGCAGGTTGTTCTGCACCAGAACAGGCATGTCGCCGGTGTTGCTCACAAGATTGATGGGAGAGCCCGCGACGATGGAGACCGCGCCGAGCGTCTCGGTCGAACGGTCGAGCTGGGCCTGCATGGCCACGTTCCAGCCGCCCGGGTTCGACGCCCACGAGTTGGCCAGCAGCGCGAGGAGATTCGCGCGATTCTCGCCGAGCAGGTCGGTCGGATCGGTGATGATGCTCGCGAATGCGGCGACCTGGTTCTCGGATGCGAGCAGGGCTGCGACCTGACCGATGTGTTCGGCGGGCTCGGGTTGGTCGACGACGGTGGCTTCGGCGGCGGGCGCCTGCAGGGCGAAGGCGTCGAACGAGGCGGTCGACGACCACGAGAGAGCATCGAGCGAGTTCAGCGCGTCGGCGAGGGCAGTGCCGTCGGCAGGGGCCGCCCGGTCGACTGTGGCGAGGATCGTGCGCGAGGTGCCGTCGTCTTCGCTCGCCACGACGGCGAGGCCGGATGCGAGGTCGGAGAGCGACTTCTGCCGCTCGGTTGCGGTGAGCGCCCCAGTGGCCTCGCGAAGAGGGCGCGAGACGGTGTCGTCGGAGACGAGCACGGTACTGTCAGCGACACTCACGACCCCGCTCGCCTCGCTCGCCGGCAGCGCGACGTTCGACGACGAGAGAATCGAGGTGGTGAGTCCGTTGCCGGCGAAGAACGGCAGGTCGGCGGAGGCGACCGTGTTGTCGCGGGGCCAGGCGATGGAGGTGCCCGTGTAATCGAACGCGAGCAGCGCGGATGTGTCGGGCACGACATCCGGGATGTCGCTGGGGGTGGGAATTGGTGTGTCGGTGGGGTCGCCGCCGGGCCCGACGGCCGCCGTCTGGCCCGCGGGAGCGGGACTCGGGCTGGGCTGCAGGAGGCCTGCGAAATTCGCCTCGTCGAGCGCGTAGTCGAACGAGGTCGGGGTGAGCAGTTGGGGGGCGCCCGACTGGCTCATCGCGGCCACGTCGGCATCGGCGTAGCTCAGCGGGTAAGTGGGATTCGATGCCGCCTGCAGCCGGTCGAGCCACGCGATGGCACTCGCGGGTGCCACGGATCCGAGGGCGCGGATCGACACGATGATGCGCGGGTCGATGAGGATTCCGACGGGTCGGTTGATCACAGAGTCGAGTTCGCGGGTCAAAAGGCCGTTGTCGGCGGTGAGCGTGGCCAACGTGGCCACGGGGATCAAGCCCGTTTGCCCCGGCTGGGTCGTGATGGGGATGGCGACCGCGACCTGGGTGGGGGCCGGCGCGTCTGCCCCGGCGAAGACGATCGTCGAATGCGCCACGGACTCGGCGCCGTCGGCCTGCTCGACGGTGCCTGTTATTCCGCGCACCCCCCAGTCGTCGAGCGTGACCGCCGCAGCGGGGATGACTGCCTGCACGATCAACTCTTCGCCGGGCTGCAGGGCGGGAACAGCGACGTTCGTGATGATGGCGTCGGAGTCGACCGTCGACGTGTCATCGAGGGGCGTCAGCCAGTCGTTCAGGTCGGCCCGGGTAGAGATGACCTCGCGGTCGAGCGCCACCTGCAGGGTGCTGGCGTCGAGCGCCGCCGTGCCGCCGTTCGTGACCGAGGCGGTGATCGTGACGTCGGCTCCGGGCTGCGCCACTCCCCCGTTCGCCGGAGCGAGAATCAGCTGCGCGGGCTCGCCGGCCGCGACGGCGGGGGCGACCGCCGGGGTGACGCCGAGCATCGACGAGACGACCACTCCGAGACCCAACAGGGCCGGAACGGCGCGCGGGCGTCGAGAGGGAGGCAGGTTCATGGGAGCTTTCGTAAAGGGACGCATGGGATGCGGCCCCGCGTAGATTCTAGGATGCGGAGGCTGGGAAGCAGGGGAGGCCGCTCTGCCCGGGCGTCGACACGCGCCTCGGTAAACTGTCGGGATGCAGCGAACGGTTCAGGAATCCATGGTTCGGCTGCGCGCTCTCAGCGAGGCGTCGCCCGTCGCCGCACTCGCTGCCGCCTTCGACAACGCCGGCTTCGAGCTCGCCCTCGTCGGCGGCCCCGTTCGAGACGCTTTTCTCGGCCGGCCCGCGAAAGACCTCGACTTCACCTCGAACGCGACACCCGATCAGATTCTCGCCGTGGTGTCGACGCTCACGAAGAGCACGTGGGACATCGGCCGCGACTTCGGAACGATCGGCGCCAAGATCGACGGCGAGCAGGTCGAGATCACCACCTACCGCTCCGACAGCTACGACCAGCAGACCCGCAAGCCCATCGTCGAATTCGGTGACAGCCTCGAGGTCGACCTGACCCGTCGCGATTTCACCGTGAACGCCCTCGCGCTGCGGCTGCCCGAACTGGTTCTCGTCGATCCGTCGGGCGGCGTCGAAGACCTCGTCGCCGGCATCCTGCGCACGCCCTCTACGCCGGCCATCTCGTTCGGCGACGATCCGCTGCGCATGCTGCGCGCCATCCGGTTCTCTGCCCAGCTCGGGTTCGACCTCGACGCCGAGACAATGGATGCCCTGGGCACGATGGGCTCCTCGCTGACGATCATCTCGGCCGAGCGCATCCGCGACGAGTTCTCGAAGCTGCTGCTGACCCCGGCACCGCGGCGAGGAATCGAGCTGCTGGTCGAGACGGGGCTCGCCGACCTGGTCATGCCCGAGATTCCCGCGCTGCGGCTGGAGCGCGACGAGCACCACCACCACAAAGACGTCTACCAGCACAGCCTCACGGTGCTCGACCAGGCCATCGAGCTCGAGCAGTCACGAGGTTCGTTCGAGGGCCCCGACCTGGTGCTGCGGCTCGCCGCGTTGATGCACGACATCGGCAAGCCGGCCACGCGCCGGCTCGAGCCGGGAGGTGTCGTCACGTTCTATCACCACGATGTGGTGGGGTCGAAGATCGCGAAGAAGCGGCTGCGCGAGTTGCGCTACGACAACGACACCATTTCTGACGTGGCCCGCCTGATCGAGCTGCACCTGCGCTTCTTCGGCTACACCGAGGGCGCCTGGACCGACTCGGCCGTGCGCCGCTACGTGCGGGATGCGGGACCGCTGCTCGAGCGGCTGCACATCCTGACTCGGGCCGACGTGACCACGCGCAACAGGCGCAAGTCGCACATGCTCTCGTTCGCCTACGACGACCTCGAGACGCGCGTGACCGAGCTGGCCGAGCTCGAAGAGATGCAGGCCGTGCGGCCCGATCTCGACGGTGAGCAGATCATGGCTACCCTCGGCATCCGGCCCGGGCGCGAGGTGGGCGAGGCCTACCGTTTTCTGCTCGAGCTGCGGCTCGACGACGGCCCGCTCGGCGAGGAGGAGGCGACGCGTCGCCTGCTCGAGTGGTGGGCCGCGCGCCAGGCCTAGCCTCGCCTAGCCGTTCTTCTGGATGAAGGCTTCCAGTCTGGCGCGGGCCTCGTCGTCGGGCAGCTGCACTGCGGGCGACTTCATGAAGTAGGCACTGGCGGCCTCGACCGGGCCCGACAGTCCGGCGTCGAGCGCGATCTTCGCGGCCCTCACGGCGTCGATGATGACACCAGCCGAGTTCGGCGAATCCCACACCTCGAGCTTGTACTCGAGGCTCACGGGTGCGTTGCCGAAGCCGTGGCCCTCGATGCGCACATAGGCGAACTTGCGGTCGTCGAGCCACGGCACGTGGTCGCTCGGCCCGATGTGGATGTCGCGCTCGGGCAGGTCGACGTCGATGTTGCTGGTGACGGCCTGGGTCTTCGAGATCTTCTTCGACTTGAGGCGTGTGCGCTCGAGCATGTTCTTGAAGTCCATGTTGCCGCCGACGTTGAGCTGGTAGGTGCGGTCGATGGTGATGCCGCGGCTCTCGAACAGTCGGGCGAGCACCCGGTGCGTGATGGTGGCGCCGAGCTGGCTCTTGATGTCGTCGCCGACGATCGGCAGACCCGCCTCCACGAATTTCGCCGCCCACACGGGGTCGCTCGCGAGAAAGACCGGGATGGCGTTGACGAATGCGACGCCGGCGTCGAGCGCCGCCTGGGCGTAGTGCTTGGCCGCCACCTCGCTTCCGACCGGGAGGTAGCAGACGAGAACCTCGGCTCCACTGTCGCGCAAGGCCTGCGCCACGTCGACGGGCTCTTCGGTCGACTCCTCGACCATGTCTGCGTAGTACTCGCCGAGGCCGTCGAAGGTCGGCCCGCGCAGAACCGTGAGTCCGGTCTGCGCGACCTCGGCGAAGCGCAGGGTGTTGTTCTCGCTCGCCCAGATCGCGTCGGCGAGGTCGTGGCCCACCTTTGCGGCGTCGACGTCGAACGCCGCCACGAACTCGAGATCGCTCACGTGGTGGGCGCCGAAGCGCACGTGCATGAGGCCCGGCACCACCTCGTCGTCGGCGGCATCCCGGTAGAAGGTGACTCCTTGAATCAGCGAGTTGGCGCAGTTTCCGACTCCGGCGATGGCGACTTTGATGCTCATGGGACACGACTTTCACGAGGGGTGGACGGCAAACCCCACAATGCTAGCCGAACGCATCCTCGACCTCGCCGGGGGCACTCTGCTAGTCTTTCAAGGTTGTCCGTCGCCAGTGGGAATCTCCTACGCGGTGCCGGGCCGATGCAGATACACCCTCCTGTCACAGACCGTCTGTGACCGAACTAGTCCGAAGGAGGTGGGTTTGTGACGCATCAGTACGAACTCATGGTGATCCTCGATCCTGAAATCGATGAGCGCACCGTGGCCCCCAGTCTCGACAAATTCCTCAACGTCATCCGCAAAGATGGCGGCACCGTCGACAACGTCGACATCTGGGGACGCCGCCGCCTGGCCTACGAGATCAACAAGAAGACCGAAGGCATCTACGCGGTGGTCAACCTGACCGCCAGTGCAGACGCGACCAAAGAGCTCGACCGCCAGCTGAAGCTGTCGGAGGCCGTCATGCGCACCAAGGTGCTGCGTGCCGAGGAGGCCATCGCCATGGTCGCCACCGCCGACAAGCTCGCAGCCGAGAAGGCCGCCCGCAAGGCCGCCAACCCGAAGGCCGCTTCAGCTTCTGCGCCCGCCGAGTCTTCCGCCGCCGCTCCTGCTGCCGCCAAGGCCGCTCCGAGCGCCGCGTCGAAGGTCGCCGCTGCCACCAAGGCGCCCGCTGCTCCCCAGGCTGCCGCACCTGCTGCTCCCGAGGCTGCCGCTGAGGCGGCCGCCGACGACGAGTCCGCCAAGTAGTCGATCATGGCTGGCGAAACCGTAATCACCGTGGTGGGCAACCTCACCAGCGATCCTGAACTGCGCTACACGCAGGGCGGGCTGGCGGTTGCCAACTTCACCATCGCATCCACGCCGCGCACGTTCGACCGTGCCGCGAACGACTGGAAAGATGGCGAGGCGCTGTTCTTGCGCGCGAGCGTCTGGCGTGAATTCGCCGAGCACGTCGCCGGATCACTGACCAAGGGAAGCCGTGTCGTTGCGACCGGTCGCCTGCGCCAGCGTTCCTACGAGACGAAAGAGGGCGAGAAGCGCACCTCGATCGAGCTCGAGATCGACGAGATCGGCCCCAGCCTTCGTTACGCAACCGCATCTGTGACCCGGGCAGCCGGTTCACGTGGCGGCGGCGGCGGCCAGGTCGGCGGACCGAGCGGTGGAAACGACGAGCCGTGGGCCGCTTCGGCGCCCGCGCAGCCGGCTGCCGGAGCTGGAGCCGACGTGTGGAACACACCGGGCGGCAACTTCAGCGACGACACCCCCTTCTAACAACTTCGTTCTTCACAGAACATTTCTCGAAAGCAGATAAACAATGGCTGGAAAGTCAAGCGGCGACCGCCGCAAGCCGCTGCGCGGTGCCAAGGGCGCCAAGAACGCAGCTCCCGCGAAGTCCATTCGCGTCGGCGTCATCGACTACAAAGATGTCGCAACTCTTCGCAAGTTCATCTCGGAGCGTGGAAAGATTCGCGCTCGCCGCATCACGGGAGTCTCCGTTCAGGAGCAGCGCCTCATCGCCCGTGCCGTCAAGAACGCCCGCGAAATGGCTCTTCTGCCCTACGCCGGCTCGGGCAGGTAAGGAACCGACATGTCAAAACTCATTCTCACGCACGAGGTCTCCGGCCTCGGTTCAGCGGGTGACGTGGTCGAGGTCAAGAACGGCTTCGCTCGCAACTACCTGATCCCCCAGGGTTTCGCGGTCTCGTGGAGCCGTGGTGGCGAGAAGCAGGTCGAACAGATTAAGGCAGCCCGCGTTTCGCGCGAGCACGCCACGATCGAGGAAGCCCAGCACCTCAAGCAGGTTCTCGAGGCTGCGACCGTGAAGCTGACTGTCAAGGCCGGCGAAGGCGGACGCCTGTTCGGTTCGGTCAAGACCGTCGACATCGCCAACGCGGTCTCGGCTCAGGGTCTCGGCTCGCTCGACAAGAAGAAGATCGAGATCAGCCAGGCCATCAAGCTCACCGGAACCCACGAGGCCACGGTCAAGCTGCGCGACGACCTGGTCGCGACGATCACGTTGAACGTGGTCGCTGCCAAGTAGCGCGAACCCAGCAGCACCGCGCTCACTGGGCGCACAACGAATGGCGGTGGATTCTTCCACCGCCATTCGTCGTTAATCCGGCTGCGCATCGGCCGGTGCCAGACCCACTTCGGGGGTGAAATTCGCCCGATTTTATACACAGGGCAATTGTCAAATCGAAACCCTCAAGCTCTGCTGGAGGGATCTATTCGCCCCGGGCTGTGGAAATCGTGGAATGGCTGATAGACCGCCTATTTCGAGCCGACACCGGGATGACTTTCCACATAAGTTTCCACAGTTTTCCCCCAGACCTTCCGGCGTTTCGGCCCCGTTGTCCACATGGTTCTCCACAGGGTCTGTTGGGGATGTCGGACGGTGCAGGTAGAACTGTGAAGACGGATGATCTGCGCGCGAGCGCACACGAAGGGAGACCCGTGTCGATAGCCCATCTCGGACTGTCCGGCCCGAGCGACGGCCAGCGCGGCGGCAACGCGGCCGGCAGCGCATCGGGCGAATGGCGGGCCGACTCACGCGGCGATCGCACTCCTCCCCACGACCTCCTGGCCGAGCAGAGCGCCCTGGGCGGAATGCTGCTCAGCAAAGATGCGGTGGCCGATGTGGTCGAGGTCGTCCGAGGCGCAGACTTCTACATTCCCAAGCACGAGATCATCTTCGATGCCGTGCTCACCCTCTACTCGCACGGCGAGCCCACCGACGTGATCGCGGTCACCGACGAGCTCACCAAGAACGGCGAACTGAGCCGAGCCGGAGGTGCTGAGTACCTGCATACGCTCACGGGTCTCGTTCCGACGGCAGCCAACGCGGGTTACTACGCCAACATCGTCTCCGAGAAGGCCGTGTTGCGGCGCCTCGTCGAGGCGGGCACCCGAATCGTGCAGATGGGCTACGCCAGCGAGGGCGAAGTCATGGACCTGGTCAACAACGCGCAGGCCGAGATCTACGCGGTCAACGGCAACGTCGAGACCGAAGACTACGTGCCGCTTACCATCGCCCTCACCGCGGCCACCGACGAGATCGAGGCCGCCGCAGGCAAAGACGGTCAGATGACGGGCGTGCCGTCTGGCTTCACCGACCTCGACAACCTCACGAACGGATTTCACCCCGGCCAGCTCATCATCGTGGCGGCGCGCCCCGCCCTCGGAAAGTCGACCCTCGCGCTCGACTTCTGCCGGGCGGCATCCATCAAGCACGACATGCCGGCCATCTTCTTCTCGCTCGAGATGGGTCGCGCCGAGATCGCCATGCGTCTGCTGTCGGCCGAGGCATCCGTGCCCCTGCAGATCATGCGCAAGGGCCAGGTGAATGGTCAAGACTGGACCAAGATCGCGTCGACGCGCTCCAGCATCAATGACGCCCCGTTCTACATCGACGACAGTCCCAACATGACGCTGGTAGAGATTCGCGCCAAGTGCCGTCGACTCAAGCAGAAGGTCGGGCTCAAGCTCGTGGTCATCGACTATCTGCAGCTCATGACGAGCGGCAAGAAGGTCGAAAGCCGCCAGCAAGAGGTCTCCGAGTTTTCACGAGCGCTCAAGCTCATGGCGAAAGAACTCCAGGTTCCCGTCATCGCGTTGTCGCAGCTCAACCGTGGCCCCGAGCAGCGTGCCGACAAGAAGCCCGCCATCAGCGACCTTCGCGAGTCGGGATCGCTCGAGCAAGACGCCGACATGGTCATCCTCCTGCACCGCGAGGGCGCCTATGAGAAAGACAACCCGCGCGCGGGTGAGGCCGACTTCATCGTGGCGAAGCACCGCAACGGCCCGACGGCCACGATCACCGCGAGCTTCCTCGGCCACTTCTCCCGCTTCGCAGACATGCCCCAGGCGTAGGGGCGCGCGCGCCCCGCGGTAGTGCCCGCGCCCGCTGGGTGCATCGGCTGCCGGTCGACTGAACGCGACTGAATAGGCAAAGCGCGGATGCTTCGGCGCACTACCCAATATGTGCAAGCTCGGCACGGAATCTCGACATTGCATGAACGGTTGTAAGTTTCGGGGTAACTTACAACTGAATAGTCATTTGCGTTACTTCTTTCGGAGGTTCTTACAACGAAGGGGCCGCCATGCGCGCTTCAGACTTCACGGACGCTCGGTTCGGGACGCTCAAGACCAACCCGCTCAGCGCCTGGCCGCATCCCTATTTCCTCCCGACGCAACTCCCGCGGGAGTTGGCGCTGGAGCCTGAAACCATGGCTGCTGTCGCCCGAGCCAGTATCGCCTTGGGACGGCTGTCGGGTTTCGCGCTCCTCGTCAACGATCCCGAACTTCTTCTCGGTCCGTCGATGGCCCAGGAGGCCCTCGCCAGCTCCCGGATCGAAGGAACCGAAGCCTCGCTCAGCGAGGTGCTGTCGTCTGCGAATGAAAACCTTCCGATCGAGGACGACAACCTGAGAGAGGTCGTCAACTACCTCAAAGCCGTGACGCAGGGCATCTCCCTACTCGAGACCTGGCCGGTCACGCAGCGATTCTTCTGTGCGCTTCATGAAACTCTTTTGACCGGCACGCGGGGAGAGGAGAAGTTCCCCGGGGAGCTGCGTCGCTCGCCCGTCTGGATCGGATCGGCCAACGAGCGCCCCGAGACGGCCAAGTTCATTCCGCCCCATCAGGATGAGCTCGGCGCGTTGCTCGATGATTGGGAACGGTTCGTCAACGAGCCGTCGACCATGCCGGCCGTGCTCCGCGCGGCGCTCATGCACTACCAATTCGAGACGATCCACCCGTTCCTCGACGGTAACGGGCGCATCGGCCGGCTGCTGATCGGGTTTCAACTCATGAACGACAAGGAGCTTCCTGCTCCAGTGCTCCACATCTCGGGCTATTTCGAGCGGCACCGGCTCGAGTACTACCGTCGGCTTCAAGCGGTGCGTGAACGCGGCGAGATCGAGGAGTGGGTGCTGTTCTTCTGCGCGGCGATCGAAGACGCGGCGACGCGGAGCTCCACCCGCATCCGTCGCCTTCTCGAACTGCGTGAGCGCTACCGTCTGGAGGCGCACAGCGATCGGTCCTCGCTGCCGGCGCTCGTCGACGCGATTTTTCGTAACCCAGTTGTGACGGTCGGGACGGTTATGGATGCCGCCGGTATTACACAGCAAGGCGCCTCCAAGCTGGTCCACAAGGCCGAAGCGCGCGGCTGGATAACGTCAGTCGGCCGGTGGGGCCGTGGAGGCAAGGAGCGGTGGCTGGCTACCGAGGTCTGGGCCGCCGTCACCGAGGGTGCCGATTTCTTTGCGGAGGAAGAGGCACCATGAGCGGGATCGCAGAGCCTCAGTTTCAACCTCGGTTCGAACAATCGCCGGCGGCCCCGTGCGGACCTACGCGCGTGTCGTCATGCGCAGTTCGAGGGCGGAGTCGGCCGCGAGCAGCTGAAGCGTCACCTGCGGGACGTCGAGTTCCGCGGGGGTCGCCACGTGGGTTCCCCCGCACGGGATGCTCACGGCGTGGCCGTCGAGCGTCGTCGTCCAGTACCGGCGGTCGGTGAGCCGGTCGCCGTCCCGCTCGACCGAGGCCGCTGCGCCCGACAGCACCCACGCGGACAGCCGCGTATCCACCCCCGTCTCGACGGCGCCGAGGTCGTCGACGAGGCGTGCGGGCGCGAAGCCCTTCTTTCGCAGCGACTTGCCGATGCGATACACGTCGAGGGAGCCGCGCTCCTGGATGCGTGAGGTCTCGATTGCGAGGGCGTCGAAGTTCGGATTGTCGAGGGCATCGAGCGACCCGGGCTTGCTCCACGACCCGGTGAGCTCGGCGTTCAGGGCGAGACGCGAGGTGGCAGGCCGTGTGACCGACTGAAAGAGCGTGCCGATAGTCGGCGTCGACTGCAACGGATGCTTCGGCGCCCTCGACGAGACCTGCTTCGGTCGCGCGGGCATCGTCGACGAT
>NZ_CAXVWM010000043.1:0-40337 GCF_964263775.1 Agreia sp.
CATGCCACCGGCCCCGCAGCTCCCCGCAGAACTCCGAGGCGAATTCGTCGTCCACCTCCGGTTCGCCCATCTCGATCCAGACGCGGTCGATCTGGCCGCCGACGCGGCCCGCATCCTCGGCCCGATGCTCGGCGCAGCTCCGATCATCCTCGATCACACCCGCATCATGGCGCCCGATGAGCTGCCCGACATCCACCGCGACCCCGTTGCACCACAGAGCGTCGTCTACCGAGGCGCGCTCCTCGACGACCTCGATCCCGCCGCGATCACCGACATCGTCGACTCGATACCGGCCACCATCACGGCCGAGGCGCCGTCTCTGCGCATGGTCGAGCTCCGTCACCTCGGCGGCGTCTATGACGACCCCCCGGCATCACCGAGCAGCAGCACGGGCCGGCACAGCAGGTTCAACCTCTACGTCACCGCGTCCTCGAGTCCCAGCACGACGACCGCCATGCAATCCCTCGTCGACCGGGCAGCCGCGCGAATCGCATCGACCAGCAGGGCGCAGTTGAATTTCTACGGGCCCGCACGCGCGCCGGGTTCGGTACTGAAACTGTGGAGCGAATCCGACGGGGCCAGGCTCCTCACCGTCGCCGACACTCTCGACCCCCGGCGGCGGATCAGCACCGGCCGTCCCCTTCGCTGACGACATGCCGCCGGAGGAAGCATGATCGATGCTCTGAAGTTGTGGCTGCACGGGTTTCCCAGAGTGGGTGTTACAAAGGATTGGGCTGTACGGGCCGAATCTCACGGATTCGCCGGTGTTCTTCTCGCCGATAGCGAGACGCTTGTCGCTGATCCCTATGTGGAGCTCGCGATTGCATCAACTGCGACCCGCAACCTGGAACTAGGCGTTGCGGTCACCAATCCCATCACGCGGCATCCGGCCGTGACAGCGGCGGCGATCGCTAGCGTGCACGCAGAGTGCGGGGGCCGCGGCGTGCTCGGCATCGGACGCGGAGACTCGGCCCTCCGACAGCTTCATCTCCAACCAGCATCCGTCTCGGTCCTTCAGCAGGCGATCGTGGATCTCCGGCGCTTTCTCGGCGGCGACGAGACATATCGCGGTGGGGCGAGATCCACGGTCGCGCCTCTTTCGTGGTTACCGCCCGGCCTGTCACACGTGCCGGTCGATGTCGCGGCAACGGGCCCGAAGGTCATCGCCACCGGCGCTGTCTACGCCGACCGGTTGACCTTCAATCTGGGCGCCGACGTCGACCGGCTGAAATGGGCGATCGCACACGCACGGCACGCGCGATCGGATGCTGGTCTCGACCCGTCTGCCATGTCGCTCGGCGCGTACGTCGATGTCGCGTGCGCCCCCGTAGCTGCTGCCACCGCCATGGTCCGCGGCAGCGCGTCCATCTTCGCAAACCTACTGGCGGAAGGCATGCGGGCTGGCGTCCCGGTCTCGGACCAGGACGCGTCGGTACTGAGGGCGGTTGGCGGAGCGTACGACGCAAATCAGCATGGGCAAAGCGGTGCAGTCCAGGCCCAGTTGCTCTCCGACGACTTTCTGACTCGCTTCGCTCTGTGCGGCACTCCCGCGATGATTCTCGACCGAGTACTCGAACTGCGCGAACTCGGCCTGGATCGCCTCGTCATCGTTCCCGCATCACGTGACATCGACGATGCCACGACTGAGGCCAGCGTCGCCGCTTTCGCCCGGGGAGTGCTGTCGCGTCTCTGACTGACGAGAAACTCCGAGCTGGCGACCGGGCGCACGGCCCAGCCACACAGGCATTCTCAGCGTTCGCCGGCCCGGGCGCACGCGATGCACAGGGTGGCTTCGGGGCGTGCCTCGAGACGGGCGAAGCCGATCGGCAGGTCGCAGCGAGCGCAGAGTCCGTAGCGTGCGGTGGCCAGGCGTTCGAGGGCCGCGTCGACCGCGTGTGCTGACGCTGCGAGCTCGCCGTGCACCCCATGGATGCGCGACCATTCGCTCGAGAGGGTTGGTCCCTCGGGGTCATGCTCGTCATCGACGGACTCCGCACCTCGGGCTGCGCGCACCTCGACGAGGGTCTGCGCCAATCCGCCGAGCTCCACGCCGATCTGCTGTCGACGCTCACGCAGCCGAGACTCGAGCAGCTGCACTTCGCCGTCCGTGAGCGCGAGTTCGGGCATGTACTCATGGTCGCACGGCCACGGCCACGGGCGCGGTTGCCGGATTCAGGAGGAGGGGTCAGCCTCGTGGATAGTGGCATCGGTGACGCTCTCCTCCTGAATCAGTGACGGCATCAGGTGCACTCGGCGCCAATCGCTCGAGCTCAGGGCGTCGCGCAGCCGCTCGTGGGTTCCGCGGATGTGCTCGACGATCAGCGCCTCGGCACGGTCGGCATTGCGCGCGCGCACCGCACTCAGGATGCGGAGATGCTCGTCGCGCGCCTGATCTCGCGCGTCGGCCGACCTTGCTTCGAGCCAGCGGGTGCGTTCCAGCCGGCGCAGGGCCGTGGCAACCGCCGCGCTGAAGAACGGGTTGCCCGAGAGCTCGGCCAACCGCTCGTGAAAGTCGCCGCCCGCCCGCACGCTCGCGCCGGCGGCGTGCGTGTGTGCTGGCATGCCGAGACCGTCGGCCAGCTCGGCGAGCTGTTCGTCGGATGCGCGCTGCACGGCCAGGCGCACAGCTGCGGTCTCGACGGCGCGTCGATACTCGGCCAATTGCGCAATCTCGGCGAGATCGATCGGGGCGACCGCGTAGCTGCGGCCGTCGCGGCGCACGAGTCCCTCGGCCTCGAGGCGCACGAGGGCTGCCCGCACGGGTGTTCTGGATGCCGCGAACCGCGCCTCGAGGCGTCGCTCCGCCAGACTCTGGCCGGGAGGCAATTCGAGAGAAAGGATCGCGGCGCGAAGACGATCGTAGAGCTGAGCCGTCTGCGACGCCCCAGTGGTGGTGGCGGACATAAGTGAGACTCCTCGCTCGAACCAGTAGCGGGTATGTGGTATACCGTAATGGTATACCAAACGGCAGCGCCGAGAGACAGCGCGCACGAATCGGCGCGTCGATAGACCGCATACGAAGGATCAACCTGATGGCAACCACCGAGACCGCCACCGCAGCACGGGATGCCCGCATCACCCCGCGCGCCTGGCTGAATCTCGGACTCGGCGTGGGAGCGCAGTCTGCGGGCACGGTCTTCATCAACACGCCCGCGTTTCTCATTCTGCTGCTGCACACGCAGCGGGGACTCACCCTGGCCGAAGCAGGGTTGCTCGCCTCGGCGCCGACCGTGGGAATGGTGCTCACCCTCTTCGCCTGGGGCGCCCTCGTCGACCGCATCGGGGAGCGTTGGGTGATCGCCGTCGGACTCGCCCTCACGGCAACCGCGGCGTTTCTTGCCATGACCGTCGACGGGTACGTCGCCATCGGTGCTTTCCTGCTGCTCGGCGGAATGGCATCGGCCAGCACGAATTCGGCAAGCGGCTCGCTGGTCGTGCGTTGGTTTCCGAGCGGTCGTCGCGGGCTCGCTATGGGCATCCGGCAGATGTCCGTGCCGCTCGGCGTGACCGTTGCAGCCGTGTCGGTTCCCGTTGCTGCCGAGAGCGGCGGAGTCGACGGGGCCCTGCTGGTGCCCGGGCTGATCGCCGCGGTGTTCGCGGCGGCCTGCGGGGTGGGCATCCGAACGGCGCCGCAGCGGCCGCCCGTCGACCCCGCGGCATCCGATTCGCCCGCCGCCGCGCGACCCGCGAACCCCTACCGGCGCAACGCGTTCCTGTGGCGCATCCATGCCGTGTCGGTTCTGCTCGTCGTGCCGCAGTTCACGGTGTCGACCTTCGGACTCGTGTGGTTGGTCACCGAACTCGGCTGGAAGCCCCTCGCCGCCGGCATTCTCGTAGGCACGGCCCAGTTCGTCGGCGCGATCGGGCGCATTCTCGTGGGGGTGTGGAGCGACCGTCTGGGCAGCCGGGTGCGCCCGCTGCGCTGGGTCGCGATGTCGGCGGGCGCCGTGATGATGCTGCTCGCGCTGTCGGATGCCGCCGCCTGGGGAGCCGCGGCCGCGGTCTTCGTGATCGCCACCGTCGTGGTCGTCGCCGACAACGGGCTCGCTTTCACGTCTGTGGCCGAGACCGCGGGGCCGGCCTGGAGCGGCCGCGCCCTCGGAGTGCAGAACACAGGCCAGTACGTGGCGGCGTCGATCGTGGGGCCCGCGGTAGGAGCGCTGGTCGGAGCCGTGGGCTACCCGCTCGCTTTCGTGGCTGTGGCCCTGTTTCCTGTGGCGGCGATCCCGCTGGTGCCCCGCGTGAGCGAGGAGCGCGACCGCCTCTGATCAACGTGCCCTATGCATTCGCGGGTGCGCGCCTGCGCAGTCGGAGCCTGCGCTGGGCCAGCAGAATTCCCACGAAGACGAGCACGGCCCCGGCCGGTTCGTTCCATGACAGCGTCTCACCCAGAATCAGGATGCCCAGGGCGACTCCCACGATCGGCGTCAGGTAGGTGACGGTCGAGGTCACTGTCGGGCCCCAGGTGACGAGCACGTTGATGTTCCACAGGTAGGCGAAACCGGTGCCCACGATTCCGAGAACGAGCAGGCTGACGACGATCGCCGGGGTGAGCTGCACGGGGCCGATCGCCACGAACGGGGTGAGCAGCAGCATGATAACGCCGCCGAGGCCGATCTGCAGAAAGGCCGTCGTTACCCCCGCCACGCCCCGGCCTGTGATGAAGCGACGAAGATAGCTGAACGTGAAGCCGTAGCAGACGGCCGAACCGAGGCAGGCGAGCTGGCCGGCGAGTTCGGTCACAGGAGAGCCGGCCGCGGCGGCGGTGGGCACGAAGCGCCAGGGGCCGATAATCACGATCACGCCCACGACGCCCACCGCGACGCCGACAATCTGCGCGCGCGAGAGCTTCTCGACCCGGAACACCAGTGTGGCCATCAGGGCGGTGGTGATCGGGGTGACGGCGTTGTAGATGCTGGCGAGTCCGCTCGACACGTACTGCTCGGCCCACGCGAACAGCAGATAGGGCAGCACCGATCCCGATATGGCGACCACGACGAAGTGCGCCCACACCCTGGGTGAGCGGGGCAGCGAGCTTCGGGTGACGAGCGCCACGACGCCGAGGGCCAGGCCGCCGAGTACCAGGCGACTCCACGCGACCTGCCCGAACGACACGCCCTCGAGGGCCACCTTCATGAACAGAAAGCTGGCACCCCAGACGATTCCCATGGCCGCGAACTGGATTCCGGCCGAAAGATTCGTGGTGCCCTCGGTCGTGCGCTGCGTGCTGCTCATGTGATTCGGCTAACGGGTCGGCAACTGCTAGATGACGGGGGACTCGGCGTCGGCCGCGGGAACGACGCCCGACGCGGATTTGGCCGCGAGGCCTCCGCTCAGACCGCCGAGGAACGCGGTGAGGTCGAGGCCCGTCGCCTGCCTGATGACCTCGGGCAGCTCGGTGATGTTCTGGGCCACCGACTTCGTGAGCGCGCTGGCCCCATCGGTCGAGATGATCGAGATGTTGTCGACGTTCGACAAGGGCTCGGCCATTCGACGGGCGACCTCGGGGAGGGCGTCGATCGCGCGTGAGGCCAGCGCCTCGCGGCTGAGCAGGTTCTGCGCCTCGGCGAGTGCCTTGACCGCGGCCGCGTCTGCCTCACCCTTGGCCCGGGTGGCGGCGGCGTTGGCGTTACCGAGCGCGGTGATCGACTCGGCTTCGTTGACGGCGGCGGTACGTGCCGCTTCTGCCGTCTGCTGGCGACGGTAGACCTCGACGTCAACGGCGGCCTTCTCGGTGTCGCGGTCGGCCTGCGCCTTCTGCACGGCGGCATACGCCGCAGCCTCGGCGGGCTGGCGCACCTCGATGTTGAGTCGCTGCTCGGCGACCTTGGCCTGTTCGACCACGGCCTCGCGTTCTTTCGTGGCGACGAAGGTGGCCTGTTCGGCGCGGGCGAGTTCACCGGCGGCGTCGGCCTCGGCGTTGGCCCGTTCGGTGTCTGCCTTGATCGACGCGACGCGGATGTCGAGCTCGCGCTGGCGCTCGGCCGTGAGCTGCTCGTTCTCGATGCGCGAGAGGGCGGCCGCGCGAACGGTCTCGGCCTCGCGAACTTCGGCGATCTGGCGCGCCTGGGCGGCCTCGGCGCGACCACGGTCGGCGAGGTACGTCGAGCCGGGCGTCTCGATCTCGCGGATGTTCAGGGTCTCGATCTGCAGGCCCAGTTCGGCGAGCTCGCCCTTGGTCTCGGTGACGGCGTCTTGCGCGAGCTGAGCGAAGTTCTTCACCAGCTCGTCGACGGCGCGGCCGCCGATGAGGCCACGCAACGAACCTTCGAGCGATTGCTGCACGATCTCGGGCAGCTTCGCCTGCTGCAACAGGTAGCGCTGGGCGGCGCGACGAACGCCGTCTTCGCTGCCGGTGACCTTGAAGTTGACCGTGGCCTTCACCGAGGTGCGGATGAAGTTGCTGTCGATCGCCGTGACGTCGACCGAGGTCTGGTACTGCTCGAGCGACAGCTTGAAGCCCTCTTGAAAGATCGGCCAGATGAACGTGCGGCCACCGATGATGACCTTCTGCGGCGACGTGATGCCCTCGGCGGCACCCTTGGCAGCGCCTCTGCCCACGACGATGAGCGCCTGGTTCGGCGGAACGCGACGGATGCGGCTGGCGATGAAGCCGAGCAGCGCCACGATGATGACGATGACGACGACCACCGAGACGATGGACGTGTTGCTGCTGATGAAGTCCATGTACTGGGCTTCCTCTCTATTGGGGATGGTCTGGCGGCCTAGTGGTCTGCGGAGTCGTCGACTACGGCCACGACCTTGACCCGGTAGCCGTCTTCTTCGACGACCCGGATGCGCGTCTGCGCGACGAGGGTCGCGTCGCTGACGGCGGGTCGCCGTTCGAGTTCGCGCACGTCATCGAGCCGTACTTCACCGCCGGAGGGGCCGGTGCTCACCGTCGTGAAACCCACGAGGCCGACGGGCGAATAGTGGCCGCCGCTCTCTTGCTTGGCGATGTGGCTGACGAACAGCTGGATCGCCACGAGGGCGATGAGGGCGAGCGCAACCGCGATGACGTAGGTGAGAACGGTAGGCAGGTCATTCGACACAGTGATGACGCCGGCGACTCCGAAGATCGACAGGGCCGCGCCGATCGCGATGCCGGAGACCAGCCCGTCGCCGGCCCCGACGAGATCGAGCAGATCACCGATGATGATGCTCGAGAGCAGCAGGAGAAGGCCGATCGCGCCGACTATGAGAAACGGAAGCATGCGGCACCTTTCGTGTCGTAGCGCTTCTAGCATGCCTTATACGGCGGTGTCGTGCAGGTCTTGGGGCTGTGGTCGCCGCTCAGTCGTAGACGCGCACGAGTGACCACTCGCGGTCGGAGACCGACCAGACCACGTCGAAGACGAAGCTCACGCCGAGTTCGTTCGTGGCCTGAAAGCGCCATCCGCGAACCAGCGGCGGATGAGTGACCCGAGACCACGCGAGGTCTTCGAGGGGCGTGGGCATGTCGGACACGCGCCACCGCCGCCCGTTCCACACCATGCGGGAGGGCACGTCGCCCTCGACCCAGAGGGTGACCGCTTCGGCCGTGTACGAGATGCTCATGCTGCTCCGATCATTCGAATATATGTTCGAGTAAGATCGAGCATACGCATCCGGCGGCGACACGCCAAAGGGTCTTTTTCGAGAGCGGGGAATGTGTTTGTCAAGTCCCAGAAGGCCCCTCACAGAAACTGCCTACAGTTGTGCGGGCGCCTCGAGGGGCGCCTTCACCGAGAAAAGAGCAATGGGAAAACTCATCTACGCGCGATCCGAACTCGAGATCGACATCGCCGACCGGGCCCTGCTGCACCTTCAGCTCGTCATCGGAGCGAAGCTCCGTCGACGCGAAAGCTTCTTCTTCTCGTGGAAAGAAGACGTCGCCGTGGGCAGCGGTCGGTCGAGCATCTGGTTGACCCCCGCGCTTCCCCTGTACTTCCGCTTCACAAGCGCGAATCCCGGACCGGTCAACCGGGAATGGATGGAACTGCTGACCGCGTCGTCGAACAGCGGCCGCGGGCTCGTCTACACCGAGGAACCGGGCGTGCCGCCGTCGTGGAATCCGCGCGGTCACGTGTGAGCACCCGTCTCGACGAAGAAGATCTCCGATTTCAGAGGGGCGACTACGCCCGGCCCGCCGGCTCGCGCGCCGTCGCCCGCAGCCCGCTCGAGCCCAGCAACTCGTCGACATCCACCCGAATGACGACCCGCGTCGGATTGACTCGTGGCGGGCGGTAGCGAACCGCATACCGGGCCACGGCATCCGCCACCGCATCGGGCTCGCGCTCGATGCGGGCAGGCCCCGACAGGGTGAGCCACCGGATGCCGTCGACCTGGCTGACGGTGGCGTGACCGGCTCGCTCGATGTTTCGCACCTTCTGCGTGCCGTCACCGGTGATGATGCGCAGCGCGCCGTCGGCGAACGTGAAGCCCACGGGCACCGAATGGATACGGCCGGTCGGCGAGATGGTCGAGAGAATGGCGAGGTGCCGCTCCGAGACGAACCGCTGGCCAGCGTCGGTCAGGGCGGCTGAATTGCTCATGATCGACAGGCTACGGCAGGCGTGCAAATCGTGAACGAATCAGGCCACTGCACGCAGTTCAAAAAATACTGTAGACAGATTTTGAGTTCGCACGTAGTGTCGACCTATCAGTACGGATTCTCAACGAGGAGCGATCATTACTACCAGCAACCGCGGTCGTCAACGACCCATCACCCGACCGATCTTTCATCACACGACCTTCACCACGCTGAAGCTCGACGAGATGGTGGCCTTCTACGAGAACGTGGCTGGTCTGGAGCCCGTCTACTACGGCGAGAATGCCGCCTGGCTGACGAACGACGCGGCCAATCACCGCATCGCTCTGCTCGCCCTACCGGGCATGAAGGCCCCCGATGACAAAGGCCACACGATCGGCCTGCATCACACGGCGTTCGAGCACCGCAGCTTCGAGCAGTGGATCGACAACTACGATCGGCTGGCGGCGCAAGGCATCGAGCCGTTCCTGAACCTCGACCATGGAATGACGATGTCGATGTACTACCAAGACCCCGAGGGCAACGGCGTCGAGATTCAGGTTGACGCTTTCGGCGACTGGGCGAAGTCGAAAGAGTTCATGTGGGCCTCCGAGGAGTTCGACAGAAATCCGATCGGAATGCACTTCGACCCGGCGAAGGTGTCGGCGGCCCATCGAGCCGGTCTCTCGTTCGAGGAGATCCACGCCAAGGCCACCGCAGGGGAGTACCTTCCCGCAGTCATTCCCGAGGTCTACCTTCCGGAGTTCTGGTGAGCGGAATGCGTGTCGCGAGCCTCGCTGGCCGACTTCAGCTGCTTCACGGCGACTACGCACTCGATGTCGCGGTGGCGAGCGGCGGGCGATTCGGTCCCGACCCGCTCTCCGCCTACGACGAGTGGGCCGAATTCACACAATGGATGTCGACCGTCGAATTCGAAGAGTCCTCGGCGACACGATTCCTCGCGGCCGATCTAGACTCGCCTGTCGGTCGGCCCTCGCAGATCTTCGCCATCGGCCTCAACTACGCCGAACACGCCGCCGAGTCGCGGATGACGCTTCCGGAGCATCCTGTCGTCTTCACCAAGTTCGCCTCCAGCCTCGCCGGAGCTGATGTCGAGGTCGTTCTTTCGGGCGAGCGGGTCGATTGGGAAGCCGAGCTGGTCGTCGTCATCGGGAAGGCCGGTCGAAACATCTCGGCGGAGCAGGCCTGGGATCATGTCGCAGGCCTCGCAGTCGGCCAGGATCTCAGTGACCGCGCCGTTCAGTCGCGCGGCAACCCCGCGCAATTCAGCCTCGGCAAATCGTTCGAGAAGTACGCGCCCGTCGGCCCGGTCACGCCCCTGTCACAGTTGCCGGCGGGTTCCGATCGCGATGCTCTGCGCATCACGAGCGTGCTTGTCGACACGGACGGTACGAGCCGTACCCTGCAAGACGGATCCACCGCCGACCTCATTTTCTCGATCTCAGAGATCATCCATCGCCTCTCGGCCACAGTGGAGTTTCGACCCGGCGACCTCATCTTCACGGGCACCCCGTCTGGAGTCGGTCTCGGTCGCGACCCGCAGGAGTTCTTGCGGAGCGGGCACGTGCTCACCACCGAGATCGAGGGCCTCGGCTCCATCACCCAGCGGATGCTCTGATGCCGTCGTCGATGACTGATCCCATTGCCAGCGAGTTCGATGTCGTCATAATCGGCGGCGGCCCCGTCGGCAAGATGGCGGCGCTCATGCTCGGCCGGAAAGGCCACGATGTCCTGATCTGCGAGCGCAAAGCGCAGCCGTACCCCCTTCCACGCGCCGTCGCCCACGATGCCGAGATCGCCCGAATCTTCCAGAGCGTCGGGATGCCTGTCGACAGCATGCCCGACGCGGTCGAGCCTTACGACGATCTCTACGTCTGGGTGAACGGAGCCGACGAAACCCTTCATCTGGTCGACTGGACCGGCATCGATCCGTCGGGATGGAACAACACCTACTTCTACAACCAGCCGGCGATCGAGAAACACCTCACAGAAAAGCTTGCGGCGCATCCCAAGGTCACACTGCGCCGAGGAACGTCCGCGACGCTCGTCGGGCAGGACAGCGAGGGTGTCACGGTCGAGCTGCGCACGTCCGACGGGGTCGAGACCGTTCGCGGGCGCTACGCGATCGGCGCCGACGGCGCCAATAGCGACGTGCGGAAGGCGCTCGAGGTCGAATGGAAAGACCTCGGCTACTTCTTCGACTGGTTGGTCATCGATGTTGTGCCCAAGCCCGGGCTCGTCGTCACCACACTCGCCAAGCAGATCGCCGACCCTGCGCGCCCCACCACCGTCGTACCCGGCGGGCCGGGGCGTCGCCGCTGGGAGTTCATGCGCCTCGAGGGAGAGAGTGTCGAAGAGCTGACCCGGCCCGAGCGCATCTGGGAGTTGCTCGAGCCGTACGGCGTCACACCCGAGACCGCCGAGCTGGAACGCGGAGTGGTCTACACTTTCGCGTCGGGCTGGGCGTCCGACTGGCGAAAAGATCGGGTCTTCCTCGCGGGCGACGCCGCCCATCAGATGCCTCCCTTCGCGGGCCAGGGGCTCGCCGCCGGGTTGCGCGACTGTCTGAATCTGTCGTGGAAACTCGACCTCGTGTTGCGCGGCGACGCCTCCGAAACGCTACTCGACACATTCGGGTCGGAGCGGGCTGCGCATGTCGCGGACTTCATCGACTTCTCCATCTCGCTCGGCCGGATCATCTGCATCGTCGACCCGGAGGAGGCGCGGTTGCGCGATGAGGCCATGATCGGTGCTCTGGCTGCGGGGCGCACTCCCGAACCGCCGCCTGCCCCCCGGCTCGGCGAGGGGGTTCACGATGGCACCCAGGGCGGATACCTTTCCTGGCAGGGCCAGGTGACGACCAGCGCGCATCCCGACCCCGTTCGTTTCGACGACCTGTTCGGTGCGGGAGCGCTCATCCTCACGCGCGCTGCACAGGCCGACGCCTTGTCGCCGAAACACGTAGAACAGCTCGCCGCTGTGGGGATCACCGTCGTGTGTTCCGACCCCGAGACTCCCGCCCGAGACGGGGTGCACGTGTTCGCCGATGTCAACGGCACCTACGCGCACTGGTTGCGGTCGATCGAGGGCGAATCCGTGCTGGTCCGGCCCGACTTCTACGTCTTCTCGGTTGCCACCGGAACTTCCGGGGGCGACGATCTGGCGGGGGCCTACCTTGCCAGCATCGACGGCGCGCACGCGCCAACAGCCGTCATCGACCCAGCGGGTCGACTGTCGGGCGAATCGAATTCAGAAGGGGCAATGCCATGAACAAATGGATCGGAACCTGGGACGTCGAGCAATCGTCGATCGTCGGCACGTTCGTGATGGACATGATCGTCAGCGAGGGCGACGGAGTCGTCGACGTGCGCTTCGAGTCGAAGCAGGTCGTAGCGACAGTGTCGGACATCGTGTGCAGCGATGAGAGGCTTACCTTGATCACTCATCTGACCAAACCGATCAAGGGCAAGGCAGACGTCGAGCTGACGCTGGCGGGCCCCGACTCCTTCACGGGAACGGGAAAGATCAAGTTCCTTCCGGCGTCGAAGTTCGCGGGCGTGCGCCGGTCGTAGCAACTCTCCGCCGGCGCGACGTCGGCAGTCGGACGAATGACTCGTGTGAGGCCGCAACGGTGGATAATCGGTGCAATGGACGGCGAAGAGCAGGGCCTCGACACGACCGACCGACGTCCCCAGGTCATCGGCGCCGTGGCGAACGCTCTCGAGCTTCTGCAGCTCTTCGCAGATGGTCCGAGTATTCACGTCGGCGCGGCGAGTACGCGATTGGGACTTTCTCGGTCGACGGTCCACCGGCTTCTGAACACTCTTGCGTCATATGGCTATGTCGTCCACGACGCGACAGCTCGAGCCTACCGACCGGGCCCCGTCCTCGCAGCGATAGGGCTGGTCGCCGTGAGAACCAGCGACTTGCGCACAGTCGGACAGGCGGCACTGACCAAGCTGGCGGATCAGACCTATGAGACCGCTCATCTGAGCGTGTTGCGGGGTGACCAGATCTTCTGCATGGACAGCATCGAGAGCACTCAGACTGTTCGCACCGGCAGCCGGATGGGTTGGACTCTGCCCGCCCACGCCACGGCGGCGGGTCGAGTGTTGCTGGCCGAGTTGTCCGATCGGGAAGTCATGGCGTTGTTTCCCACCGAGCTCATCTCCCATACCGGGCAGACGGTCCCGCTGCGACGAATCGACCTCCTCGCGGAGCTCGAACTCGTGCGCGCGCGGCGCTATGCGACCAATTTCGGCGAGAGCGAGCCCGAGGTGAGTGCCGTGGGAGTGGTGCTTCGCGACAGACAAGACCACGCCCGCGCCGCCCTGTCGGTCACCGCTCCGCGTACCCGCGGAGATGAAACCTGGATGCGCCTCGCCGGCGGAATCGCCGTCACGATCGCCGACGAGTTCCGAGGCCTCATCAACTAGCGCGTGCGCCTCACAGGGTCAACGCGACCCGCGTATGTATCCGTGCGAGCATAACTAGATGCTGAGGAGAGACACGCGACCGATCGACGAGCTCCTGTTCGAGATCTTTCGCGTCAATGACCGTCTCTTGGCAGTCGGCGACTCGACTGTGCGGGAGGTCGGCCTGACGAGCGCCCGGTGGCTGGTCCTCGGCGCAATCGCCCTGGCTGAGAGCCCGATAACGGTGGCACAGATCGCTCGCAACATGGGCCTCAGCCGGCAGGCCGTCCAGCGTTCCACCAACGAGATGGCGCAGTCCGGTCTCGTCGCAATCGTGGAGAATCCCCAGCGTCGCGGGTCGAAGATGATCGCGTTGACGAGCACAGGCACCGCCGCCTATGAGACCGCTCTCGAGCTCTGGCGCTCCGAGTGGACCGCCGCCATGGAGGAAGTCCTCACTGAAGAGGAGATTCTCGGCACCATGCGAATCCTTCGGCGACTCCGCGGACTGGTGCAGTCGAAAGCGCGACCGCGTTCGTGACAACTAGTTGTCACTAATCCCGAATCGAAGACCGATTGTCTCGGGTCGGGGCTATTTCAGGGAAATTCTCTAAATCGCTGATATTCGGCGCGCTTGCTGTCGGGCAGGTCTTGTTTCCTGCCCGATTAAGACTTATGGTTACGTCAACAGGCGACCACATGTGTCACTCTGCGCTACATAATCGAGTCAAAGGAGATTCTCGTGACAATCGTCGACGATTCACCCTCTGTTGTGACATTGCCGGAGATCGCTCCGACGCGTCACGTTCAACCACCGACCGGCGAGCGCGAGCCACTGAAGGTGAGCGTGTTCGAGCGCATGTCGAAGTCGAACGCTCAGCTGATGCCGATCTTCCCCTACGACGATGCCGGCACCATGGTTCCGTGCGGGGCCGTGCTCTACGGCGGCGAAGACCGCTTCCACGGACACTTCTTTCACTGGAACACGGTGTCCGAGCTGCTCGTGGCCTGGGGGTCGAGTGACGCCATGATCGCCACGGGCTCGCTGATGGCGACTCAGCCGTTCCACGGAGTCAACTCATTCCTTCGCGATGAGAAGAAAGAGGGGGCGTTCGCGCTCGTGACGATCACGCAACGCCAATCCTCTGACGCCGGTCAGAAAGAAGCGCTCACCGCGAAGTGCGAGAAATGCAAAAAAGACATCATCAAGTACGAGTACGACTCCGCGCCCCAGGGCGCGCCTGATTTTGATCCCACTGCTTTTGGAGATGCAGACGACGAGTTCCGCCAGTTCTCGACTCAGTGGGGCGGTGTCGAGTTCGTCAAACAGCGCAACTCCGACGAGGTGCGCACGTGCCAGCATTGCGGCCACGAGAACTACCTGTTCGACTTGAAAGCCTGGGGCTGGGACCGCCTCGTCAATCAGACGAAAGTGTCCAACGCCGCATTCCACGCTCTGAAGAACAGCGCGAAAGAGGTGCTCGGCTAATGGCGCGCCGACGGATGGTTCAGGCGTTCCAGGCCGCCAAAGAACTCGGCAACTATGCCGACGTTCCTGTCATGCCGGTAGACGTCGACCCACAGATCACGCTCTCTCGCAACACAGAGAAACAGCCGTTCTTTCTCGCGTTCGAAGAAGACACCGTCATCGCCCTGATGTCGGGCAAGGCGACAGTGCGGCTGCGAGACACCAACGTGAACAGCTGGTCGATGGCCCCTGGTGATCACGTCTACGTTCCCGCGGGAACGCCCCACCTGCTCGAACCGATCGAAGAAAGCGTGCTCATCCGCTACATCGGCAATGAACCCGCGTATCGGGCGGCCGTCTTCGCCTGCGACACCTGCGGAAGCGAATTGCATCGCCTCGAATGGCAGCAGGATCTCGAAGTCGAAGCGACGGCGATCTACGCCGAAGTAGCCCGAAGGTTCAACGCCGATTCGACAGCGCGCGCCTGCAGCACCTGCGGCACGACCGCAGACGAGGTCTCCTTGGAGCGCCTCGGCTGGCCCACCGAAGTCACAGCCCACTAACACCAGTTCAGGGCGATGAGCGATGACGCTCATTGCGCGCATCCACAGAAAGAGACAGCACATGACCACGTACGTCAGCGTTCACCAGGCCCCCGCACTCGCACCCGAAGAGGTGGGATCGTATGTGCCCGATATCAAGCAGAACACCTACGCCGAGTTTCAGCAGTGTTTCATCAACCTCGACCAGGGTTACATCGTCACGGTGTACGAGGCCGACGACGAGGAGGCAGTGCGAAAAGAGTTCGATCGCATCGGATGGCCGGTCGACACCGTCACAGAAGTTCATTTCTCGGTCGACGCGGCCGGGCTCGACGCGATTCCGACAGCGTGAGCGAGACGGTCTCGCGATCGGCCGAACCCCGTCTCATCTCGCCCGTCAACCTGAGGTTCAAGGCGGACTGGGGCCAAGCCAATCTGACGAGAATCTCGGGCTGGCTCGCGCAAGAGATCGGTGATCGCGCGCCGGAAGGGTCCCAGTTCTCGATCCACGCCGGACGTGCGGGGGTCGACGCGGTCGACGCGCTCCGATCGGGAGACGTCGACATCGCATTGGTCACTCCTGCCGCTGCGGCACGCCTGCTGTGGCAGGGTACCGGCCCTGCTGCAACGGCTCCCGCGCCGTGGCTTCGTGCACTCGGCAAGATCCCGCACCGCGACCGTCTGGTCGTGGCGGTGGCGGCTGAGCTCCCCGTTCACACAGTGAGTGATCTGGCACGATACGCCTCTCAGCTCGTCATCGGCACGTCTGCCGACGACGGCGTCAACGCGATCGGTCTCGCGGCTCACTACGGCCTGAAACTCGCCGGCGCCGACCCCGAACAGATGCGGCGTGACGGCGCGCAGTTTCGCTACGACGAGCGTCCGTTCCCGCTCGTGCACGCGTTTGCAACCGGAGCGATCAACGTGCTCATCCAAGAAGCCGTGATGATGCCCGCGTGGCAGCGCATCGCCGAGAATCGAGCCGTGCGCTACCTCGAATGGGGCGACGCCGTCATCGACGGCTTCGCTGCCCTCGGATGGCCCAGCGCGATCGTCGAGGCAGGCTATCTCCCGTCGTTGGATCGCGACCTTCTCACTCTCGACTTCGCCGATTTCATCTTGCTCTGCCGCGAAGACCTCGACGACGAGGTGGCCTATCTGGCGACCTGGTGCATGGTGAAGACACGGCTGGCGCTGGAAGGCCAGTACCAGCACATTCCCGCGGACCATACTCCGGTCGGCTATCCCATGGATCCTGCCGAGATGCAGGACACCCCCGTGCCGCTGCACGACAGTGCTCAGCGCGCCTACCTCCACGTCGCCGGTGAGGGTCCCCTCACCGAAGGCCTTCTCTGGACGTGACCATGATCACGTGCGACATCTTGATCATCGGTGCTGGACCAGCCGGATTGTTCGCGACGTACTACGCCGGAATGCGGGGGCTCAGCACCGTGGTCGTCGACAGCCTCAGCCACCTCGGGGGGCAGGTGGCCGCGCTCTATCCGGAGAAGTTCATCTACGACGTCGCCGGGCTGCCCGCCGTTCGCGGCCGCGACCTGATCTCCGGACTCATCGACCAGGCCCAGAGTGCGCGCCCGCGAATCATCCTGGGCGAAGAATGCACGACCCTCGACGACCAAGAAGACGGCTCGATCATCGCCACCACCTCAGCGGGCACGAGCATCCATTGCGGTGCAATAGTGATCACGGGCGGTATCGGACGCTTCACCCCTCGCCCGCTTCCCGCTGTCGATGCCTATTCTGGTGGGGGCATCCATCGCGTCGTCGGTCCTGCCGAAGAATATGCCGGCCACGATGTCGTCGTGGTCGGTGGCGGAGACAGTGCGGTGGACTGGGCCAACATGCTCGCCGAAACGGCGAACTCGGTCACGTTGGTCCACCGTCGTGCCCGTTTCACCGCGCACGAGAGTTCGGTCGAACTGGTTCGAAATTCCCGGTGCCGCATCATCACAGATGCCGAGGTCCTCGAAGTTGCCGGCAGCGCCACAGTCCAGCACGTGGTCATCAAGGACGCGAAACAGGCCGACTCCGAGGTCGTGCCCGCGTCGATTGTGATCCCCGCCCTGGGGCACATCGCCTCGCTCGGCCCGGTCACAGGGTGGGGCCTCACGATCACGGGTCGCCAGATCGAAGTCGGAACCGACATGTCGACGGGTCGTCCACGCGTCTACGCGGCCGGAGACATCACCGACTATCCGGGAAAGGTTCGATTGATGGTGGTCGGATTCGGCGAGGCGGCCACCGCGATCAACAACATCACGGTCGTGCTACGGCCGAACGAAAACGTGTTCCCCGGGCACTCATCAGAGCTGCCGCGGTTGGTATCGGCAGGAAGCGAAGGCTGACAATGACCTATGTAATCGGTGAAGCGTGCATCGACGAGATGGACGGGTCGTGCGTGGATGTGTGTCCCGTCGACTGCATCTACGAGGGCGAAGAGAAGCGATACATCAACCCGGTCGAGTGCATCGACTGCGGAGCATGCCTCACCGTGTGCCCGGTGATCGCGATCACCTCGCCGCAAGATGGACACGACCCCGTCTGGGCGCAGGACAACGCCGACTTCTTCGACCTCACATTGCCTGGCAGGACGGAGCCGATCGGCAGTCCGGGCGGCGCCTCGAGCCTCGGCAAGATCGGTGTAGACACACCGTTGGTCGCCCAGAAGGCACACGGGTGAACAACGCGGCCACGCAGGTCGACGAGGTCGTCGCAGCCTGCAGCGCGCTCGCATCCGCGGGCCTCGGCGACATGATCTGGGGTCATTCCTCGGTGCGGGATGCCGAAGGCCGCGGGGTGTGGATGAAAGCCGCTGGCCTCGGGTTCGACGAGGTCGACCGTGAACGCGTGCTCCTCGTCAGCTGGTCCGGCGACGTTCTCATAGGTTCAGGCCGCCGCCACCTCGAGTACCCGATTCATACCCAGCTCTACCGCGCGCGGCCCGATGTGAACGCGGTCGTCCACACCCACGCGCCCGCATTCGCCGCTTTCGCATCTCTCGACGAGAAGCTACGACCGCTGTCGCACGATGCCGTTCCGTTCACCGACCCGCCCCTGCCGCGCCTGACCGCGGTGACGGGATCCTTGATCTCGACGCCGGAGTTGGGCGACGCCGTGGCCGCCGAGTTGGGAGCCGCAAACGGCATCCTGTTGCCGAGCCACGGCGCCGTCACGGTCGGAGGCGACACAGCGGCAGCCGTCATGTACTCGGTTCTGCTCGAACGAGCCTGTCGCACGCAGCTCACGGCTCTTGCGGCAGGAGGCCCGAAGGTCTGGTCTGACGAGCACGAGACGGCACGCAAGCGGGATGAGGTCTGGAACGCGGCCCAGCTCGACGCAGGTTTCGCTTATCTCGTGCGGCGGGGGGAATCCCGGTGATGGGCGCCGACGTCGTACCCACCCCCGTCGCCCACGACGAGGTTCTCCGCTCGCTCGAGCGGGAAACCGCAGCCCTGCTCAGCCGGGTGCTGGGCGAATTCCTCGACCTGGATCTCGATCGCGAGCCGGTCGTCGAGAACGTCACCGGCGGTGATCTCCTCACTTACCTCTCCCGAGAGGCAGACCGGATGGCGGATGAGCTGCTCATCGCCGCCGGGTCTCCCCTTCCGCCCTACGATTCGGATCGGCGCTGGGACTTGGAGCGTGGCGGGCTGCGGCCGGGAGCCGTTCTCATCGAAGATTTCGTCGAGTCGTCTGAGCGGCTCCGCGACGCGATCGCCGACGTGCAGAACTGGTCAGCCCTCGACGCTGTGATCCGCGGCATCCCTGGCCGACGCCTCGTGCAGGTGATCGTTCATCACGCGGATTTCCGCCGTCCCTGGAGCGCGCTCGCCACAGAAGACGCCGCGATCGCCGTGACGGTGCTTCCCTCCGTTCTGCCGGAGGAGTTGGCGGGCATCTCTCTCGTGTCACTGCCGGGACAACCCCCTGTGCTGGTGCAGACAGGTAAGGGGATGCGGGCGATCGAGGGCGATCCGCGAGCGTTACTCGCATGGGCGTCTGGGCGCACCGGCAACGACGACCCCATCGACGCGAGCCTGCCCGACCCGGGCAAGCGAATCTGGTTCTGAAGTCATCTGCAACGAGAAAGCCGACAATGAAAATCACACACTTCGGACACGCTGCCGTGCTGGTCGAAACATCCAGCGGAGCGAAGGCCTTGATCGACCCCGGCACCTATTCGCACGGATTCGAGGCGATCGACGAGCTCGACCTGATCCTGGTCACCCATGCTCATCCCGACCATGTCGATGCCGAGAGGCTCCGTGCACTGCGCGACGCCAACCCGCAGGCTGTGCTGGTCGCGAACGCCGAAGCCAGCGCGGCAGCCGGCGAAAGCCGCGAGAAAGACCGAGTGGTCTCGAACGGCGACGCCTTCACCGAGGCCGGGGTTCGCATCACACCCACGGGGCGGCTGCACGCCGAGATCCATTCGGCTCTTCCGACGGTCTTGAACACCGGATTCATTCTCGATGACGACGTCTGGCACCCGGGTGATGCCTTCGATGCGTCGCCGCGAAAAGTCGATATTCTCCTTCTCCCCGTGGGAGGACCGTTCATGAAGGTGGCAGACGCGATCGATTTCGCGCGCGCTGTCGAACCCCGAGTCATCGTCCCGATCCACCAGGCGGGTCTCGCCGAAATCCATCGGCAGCTCCACTACGGCTTGCTGAAGAAACTGGTGCCGGCCGAGCTGATCGTTCTCGAAGAGGGAGTCGCTCGTGAGTTCTGATCTCGACTCAGGCGAACTTCTGAATGCGAACCTGACGGCGACTCCCGAACTCGATGAGCTCTACGAGGATTTCGCCGCCCACCATCTCGCCCCCCTGTGGACTCAGGCATCCGAGGTTCTCACCTTTCACCCGCGGTCAGACGCGGTTCCCTTCGTCTGGCGCTGGGATGACCTCTACCCGCTCGCCGCTCGGGCTGGGGCGCTCGTGCCGGTGGGACGAGGGGGCGAACGACGGGCAATCGCACTCGCCAATCCGGGATTGGGCGGTGCCCCGTACGCCACCCCGACGATCTGGGCGGCGATTCAGTACCTCGGGCCTCGCGAAACGGCCCCGGAGCACCGCCACGCCCAGAATGCGTTCCGGTTCGTGGTTGAAGGGGAAGGGGTCTGGACTGTGGTCAACGGCGACCCCGTCGCGATGCGCCGCGGCGATTTTCTCCTCACTCCCGGCTGGAACTTTCATGGCCACCACAATGACACAGACTCGCCCATGGCCTGGATCGACGGCCTGGATGTTCCGCTGTCTGATCACATCGACATCGGATTCTTCGAGTACGGATCGGAGCGCGTGACCGATGAGGCGAGCCCCGAGATCTCGCGGTCGGAGCGTCTCTGGGCCTACCCGGGTCTGCGTCCGCTTTCCGCGCTCGACGACCGGGTCAGCTCGCCGATCGCGGCCTACCGCTGGGAATACACCGACCGAGCCGTCGCAGAACAACTCAGGCTCGAAGACGAGGGCCATCCGGCGACCGTCGAGCAGGGGCACGCGGCGATCCGGTATGTGAATCCGACCACGGGTGGCGACGTCATGCCCACTCTCCGCGCCGAGTTCCACCGCTTGCGCGACGGCACCAAGACACGAACCCGTCACGAAGTGGGATCCTCCGTGTGGCAGGTCTTCGAAGGAAGCGGCACGTTCGTGATCGACGGCGTTCGGCACACGCTGAACAGGGGCGACCTCGCCGTCGTACCATCCTGGATTCCCTGGTCGATCGAAGCCGAGTCCGAATTCGACCTCTTCCGCTTCAACGATGGCCCGGTCATCGAGCGGCTGGGCTTCGCTCGAACGCTGATCGTGGATGAACCATGACCGGAGCGCGCACGCCGCTCGGCGGCCCCGCGGAAGACCTTCTGCTGGCATATCGCGGCACGGCCTACTTCCTGCGCTTTCTGGCACAGCTTCCCGAGGACGAATACGATCGCCCCGGCGACCCCGACGCGCCGACAGACAGACGCACGATCATCGCGACCGTCGGCTATGACGCACGCGGATGGGCATCGCTCGCCGAAGCTATCGGCGATGGCGCCCCCGCACCGGCGACGTTTGCGCCGGGAGAGCGGGATGCCGCGATCTCTCTGGGAGCGTCGCTGCCCCCGCGGGCGCTTCGCCATCTTGTGGAGCATTCCGCGGTTCATCTCGCAGTCGGGTGGCGCGATCTGCCCGCCAACAGGTGGCACGAGCAGGGAGTCGACGACCGAGGCGTTCCGATCGCGATCGATCGCACGCCCTGGCTTCGTGCCCGACAGACGTGGCTCGCCGCCGTCGACCTCGGTACCGGCGGATCCTTCGCCGATTTTCCGCTGTCCGTGATCGACCGATTGGCCGCCGAGCGCAGAGCGGCCCTCATTCCGGATCGGCAGCACTCGTGATCGCGAGTCTGCACGCCGGTCCACCCCTATTCACTACTAAGGAGCAACCGTGACTCGCACGGATCACGACGTCATCGTCATCGGTGGAGGCATTGGAGGCCTGGGGGCCGCCCTCGCCCTCGCGCAGTCCGGCCTTCCCGTTCATCTTCTCGAACGCGCCCCGCAGTTCTCCGAGGTGGGGGCCGGGCTGCAAGTCGGACCGAACGCCGTGCGCGCCCTGGATCGGCTGGGTGTACTCGATGAGATCTACGCAACCGCCGTCTTCCCTCGGCGCGCCGTGCTCTCGGACGCGTTGACAGGTGACGAGCTGACCACTCTCGACCTCGGCGAGCCTTTCACCGAACGATTCGGATATCCGTACATCGTCGTGCACCGCAACGACGTGCTCACCCCGCTGCTCGAGGCATGCCGCGCGCACCCGTCTATCACCCTCGAGAACAACCGCACCGTGCTCGATGTGACCGACGAGGGCGACCGGATGCGCATTCGATGCGAGGACGGGCATGAACTGACTGCGAAGCTCGTCGTGGGCGCAGACGGGCTCAATTCCAAAGTCCGCCGTCTCATCGTCGAGGACGAGCCGGTGTTCAGCGGCTACATCGCGTTCCGAGGAGCGACGCCGATCGAGGCGCCGGTCGCGACCGAGGAGCAGTCCGACGTCCACCTCTGGATCGGTCCGGATGTGCACCTCATGCAGTACCCCGTGCGCAGCGGAACCATGTACAACCAGGTGGCTGTGTTCCGCACACAGCGAAAAGCTGTGGGGCGCCAGGACTGGGGCAACAGCGACGAATTGCTCGAGCGGTTCAGCCCGATGTGCGAGGAGGTGCGAGCGACCGTCGCCGCCCACGCGGGCGCGGCTGCCTACCCTAATTTCGACAAGGAGCCGTTGACCACCTTCGTCGCCGGACGAGCCGTACTCATCGGCGATGCCGCGCACCCCATGCTCCAGTACCTGGGGCAAGGAGCATGCCAGGCGCTCGAAGACGGATTGACCTTGGCAGCGACGCTCGGCGGGCAAGTCGACGACGTCACCGGCCTTGCCCGGTATGACGAGTTGCGCGTTCAGCGCACCACGCGGTGCCAGCGGTCGGCGCGTCCGTGGGGCGAATCGTGGCACGCGACCGACCCGACCTTTCGGGCCTACCGCGACCGCTACCTGCGGCTGCGTGCGCCACAGGACTACAGCGAGCTTGCCTGGCTGTACGACGACGCACTCGAGAGCCTGCTCGGGCCAGTGAGAAGAGAAATGGAGACCTTGCGATGAGACTCATCAGCTACCTCGGCGACGACGACGAGAACCGTCTCGGCGTTATCGAAGGCGATGAAATCGTCGATGTGACGCGAAACGTCTCAGCGGAGGGTGGGCGTGCCTCCCTCAGCCCGATGCGGATGCTGCTCTCGCTGCCGGGCTCACTGCTCGAGAACGTGGGTGCGCTGGATGGCGAACGCATCCCGCTCGCGTCGGCGCGGGTGGCAGCGGTCGTTCCTGACCCGCCGAAGGTCATCGCGGCGCCCGTGAACTACCGAGACCATCAGGCGGAGATGAAGGAGGACTTCCATATAGACGCGTTGGGAGTGTTCCTCAAAGCGACCTCGTCGGTGCTTGCCTCGGGAGGAACCGTTTTGTTGCCCTATACGGACCGACGTTTCGACCAAGAGGGTGAGCTCGCCGTGGTGATCGGCCGGTCGGGTTCGCATGTAGCGGTCGAAGACGCTCTCGACCACGTAGCCGGCTATACGATGCTGCTCGACATGACAATGCGTGGGGGCGAGGACCGCTCTACGCGCAAATCGTTCGATACCTTCACACCCGTCGGACCGTACCTCGTGACGCCCGATGAAGCGGGAGACCCGAATGACATGCGGCTCAGAACCTGGGTCAACGATGACCTGCGCCAAGACGCCGACGTGCGCGACCTGATCTGGGATGTTCCCCGGCTCATCTCCTACGCCTCATCTGTCATGACTCTTCACCCCGGAGACATCATCACCACGGGTACCCCCGCGGGAATCGGCCAGATAGCGGATGGCGATCGGGTTGTCGTGGAAATATCCAACCTCGGCAGGCTCGAAGTCGACGTGTCGAACCGAGGCGCCGTGGCCTGTCCGACGAAAGGCGCCACGCGCGGTCCGAAACCGCCGGAAGCCGTGACCCCGGTCCGAACTCGATGATCTGGCGGCGACGGCGTCACGGGTGCGCCGGAGTGAGGTGCGACCGTGTGGAACGGTGAACGTCTGGCGGCGCTGGTGATGCTGACATCGTCGGGCATCTGGACGGGAATCGTCATCTGTTACGCGATCGAGCGGGTTGATCTGTGGCACAGGATGCCCATCGAGCAGTACGTGGTCGACTTCAGGCGATCGGTCTACCGTGTCGATCCACTGCAGCCGATCCTTGCCCTCATTGCAATCAGCGCATCTGCAGTCTTCGCATTGGGCGTCGGCGGTGTTGCTTCTGTGGTGGCGTGGATCGGGGCGACCCTCATCGGCAGCGTGATCGTTTTTTCGATCGCTCTGCCCGAGCGCATCAACTCCCAATTCCGACGAAGGCAAGAGGGGGTTGCTCCTCCGGATGTCGAAAGCCTGCGTGCCCGGTGGCGGCTGTATCACTACATCAGATCGGTTCCGACGCTCGGAGCATTCGTTCTGCTCGTCTTGTCTGCCACCCTCGCGTGAGTTCTGGCCTGCCGTGACGTTGACCCGACGTGCGGTTGCGGCTAGTCTGCGTTAAATCGATTCAATCTGTCGCAGCGTCAAGGAGGACTTGTGAAGAAATTCAAGCGGGGAGCACTCAGAACCGCATCGGGGATCGTGGCAGGTTTTCTTGTCGCGGCGGGCCTCATGGCCGGGCCGGTGATGGCCGCTCCAGCGGACGCGCCCGACGAGGAGACAGTCACCCTCGTCAATCGCGACCAAGACGGGTACACCCCGCAGGGGGGATCCGCACGGGACGGAGTAATCCGCTTCGATGTCGAGGGCAACGCGATCGACGCCCACGATGGGCAGATCCTGCGCTACGGCGACATGTACTACCTCTACGGCACGACATACGGGTGCGGATTCCAGTGGCAGGCAGTGGGCTCCGAGTTTTGCGGCGTCTCCGTCTACTCCTCGCCCGACCTCGTGAACTGGCAGCCGCATGCTCCGCTCTTCGACGCCTCGACTGCACAGTGGCAGGAGCGCTGCGGCGGCACGACATACGGCTGCTTCAGGCCTCACGTCGCGTACAACGCTAAAACCGACACGTACGTGATGTGGCTCAACGTCTACGACAACGTGGTCGGGTATCGCGTCTTCACTTCCGACAGTCCGCTGGGGCCGTTCGCTGAGGTCGCCGAGCCCACCCTGGCAGCGCCGCAGGGCGCCGAGGGGGGCGTCAACTACGGCGACCACCAGATCTTCGTCGACGACGACGGCTCCGCCTACCTCGCCTACACGGACTGGCTGCGGGGCGGGGACATCATCGTCGAGAAGCTGAACGACGAGTACACCTCGGGCTCCGGCGAGTTGTCTCGGGTCAACCTGCGATCGACGGAGGCGCCGACGATCTTCGAGCGCGACGGCACCTACTACCTCACGTACTCCGACCCGAACCGCGGTTACCAGACGACCGGCACCGCCTACGTCACGGCATCCAGCCCGCTCGGACCGTGGACCGGCACGAGCGCGGCATCGGATGGATGGACCATCGAGGATGGCGCTCTGCAGATCGAGGGAGGCGGCGTGGGGCTCGCGCGCGACGGCGAGGAGTGGGGCGATGTCATCATCCGTGCGAACGTCACGATGCGACAGGCCAAGAACGGCGACTACTCCCAGTTCGGCATCGCCTTCGGCGGCGGGTACCAGTGGCTCATCGGCAACTACGGGCACGCGGCCGCTCCGGGTGGCAACCTCACCAAGATCCGTCCGAACGCCGCCATTGAGATCGTCAAAACTCCCAATCTCCTCACCGTCGGGCAGACTCTCGACGTCGAGATTCGGGCGGTCGGTGACACGATCACCACGAGCATCGACGGCCAGGTGTTCGACACCACCGCGCGCACGACCGCGTTCAGTGGCCGGATGGGCTTCCGCCAAGACGTCCAGGGCGGAGAGCGCGTCACCGTCAACGACGTCTCCGTGACCGATGTGAACGGCACGGTGCTGTTGACGGATGACTTCTCTCAGGGACTGAAGAAGTGGGACCGGGGCGGCGCCATAATCACCGGCACCAACATCACCACGACCTCATGCGGGGGGCAGCCGACAGATGTGCTGCCGATCGAGACGTCGACCGGAATGATCTACCTCTATCAGTCGGATGTCTGGTCCGACGGGCAGAAGAGTTCTGCGGGCCAGGGAAACCAGGCGGTCGCCAAGCACTTCTGGCAGCCGTTGGAATTCAACGCCGAGGGCGGAATCATGCCCATCGATTGCGATGCTCGTACAGACGTCACAATTCCGGTCGGCCCCGCGCTCGACCTTCCCACGCGTGGAGCGATCTCCTCGGGCGACGACGAATTTCTGACTCACTGGGACATCGCCGGCGGGCGCGAGCGCGCGCAGACGTTCACGGCGACAGAAGACGGAACACTGTCGGCTGTCCGATTCACCGCGTTCCAGCGCGACCGTCCCATTCCGACCGGACCGCTGGAGATCGAGCTGCGTCGCCTCACCGGCGAGGGTGTAGGAGGCGAGACGATCCAGCGGCTCTCGGTGCCTCAGGCCGATGTGTCTTACGCGGCGAGTTGGATCGAGCTCACGCTCGACGATGGTGTGAAGGCCAGTGCCGGGGATCGCTTCGCCATCGTCGTATCGACGTCGTCCGCAAATCGGGCGTACGGCTTCGCATACAGCGACACGTCGTCATTTCCCGGCGGCGAGGCGCTGATCAGCCAAGACGGCGGCGCGACGTGGAGTGCTGAACAGGGACGGGTGCTGCACTTCGAGGCCGACTTCGCACCGGTCGACCCCGGTGAGGAACCCGGTGAGGAACCGGGGGGCGAGCCGGGCGTGCCGGGCGACCCCGGTGGAGTCGACGGGCCCGGCCAACCTGCCGCCGGCAGCGGCAGCAACTCCGGTGCACACACCGGTGGAGTCGAGGCTGGCAGCGGAGTATCGACTCTGGCGCGGACCGGTGCTGACCTGAGCGGTGCCAGCGCGATCTCAGCGTTCCTGCTTCTCGGCGTGGGATCGGCGATGTGGTTCGCTGGCGCCCGCCGCCGGCGCGCACTCGCCGGAGCCGAATCAGACGCATAGCCGGTCTATCCGCGTGATACTTGAGGCACGACCACACGTGGTCGTGCCTCAAGCACGTGGGAGATCCAATGGTTCGTGACGACAGCGAGATCGGCACGGCCGCCGTCGCTCGGCTGGCAGGAGTGTCGGCGGCGACGGTGTCGAACACCCTCAACCGACCCGAGAAGGTACTGCCCGCGACGAGGCAGAAGGTCCACGACGCCATCAAGCTGCTCGACTTCACTCCCAACCGGGCCGCCGCAGCGCTGCGACAGGGAACGAGTCGCCTACTCGGTCTGGTGGTTCCCGATATCGAGAATCCCTTCTACGCTGCCGTGGCGAGCGGAGTCGCACAAGAAGCGGCGCTTCACGGCTACACGATGGCCTTGTACGTCACGAACGACGACGCGAGCGTCGAACTCGAATGCTTTGCACGCCTGGCCGAGCTGCGGGCCGCGGGCGCGCTCGTAGTACCCCGGGCGGCCCACCGTGACCGTCTGCGCCGACTGGAGTCGGTGGGTACCCGTCTGGTGTTCATCGACCGCACGGAAGACTCTTACGCCTGCTCGGTCGTGATCGACGATGTGACGGGGGGACGGTTGGCCGTAGACCACCTTCTCGAACGTCACGGACGGCGCATCGCGCTCGTGAACGGCCCGCATCGAATTCCTCAGTGTCGCGCTCGCCGTCGCGGCGCCGATCTCGCGTTTGATCGGGCCCAGCAACATCCGTCGACGTTGACGGAGTTCACGGTCGCGAACATGACCATCGACGAGGGGTACGCGGTGGGGCTCGTGCTCGCCGAGCGCGAGCTTCCCGACGGGGTGTTCTGCACGAACGATCAGCTCGCCGTCGGCGTCGTGCGAGGTCTTCGGGATGCCGGGGTCGCCGTTCCCTATGACGTGGGCGTGGTGGGATACGGCGACCTGAGCCTGGCGACGGAGGGAGCTGTTCAGCTGACTACTGTGCGTCAGCCCAAGTACGAACTCGGCCGTGCCGCCGTCGGGCTGATCCTTTCGGAGATCGCGGTCAAGACTGCGGCGCACGAACACACGCAGATCATGTTCGAACCCGATCTCGTCGTCCGCGACTCCACCCGCGACTCCGCCGCCCTCGATGCCCAGGTGCGCAACGTGGAGAACAGCGAGCCCGCTCGCTGAACAGCCTTGGCGACGGCTTACGGCCCGCCCCGCCAGTGGTCGATGCGGTGGTTGTCGGGCGTGAAGCCATGGGCGACTCCCCAGAGCACGGCCTGCGTTCGACTGGTCGCGCCGATCTTTCGGTAGATGCTGCGGATGTAGCTCTTCACCGTGTTCGGGCTGAGGTAGGTGAGCTGGGCCACCTCGGCGTTGCTCTTGCCCTGGGTGATGAGCGCGAGGATCTCGGACTCCCGGTCGGCGATGCCCTCGTTGCGTCCCGGCCAGTCGAGACCGGATGCCGGGCTCGCCCGACGGGGCGGGTCGCTGACCACGGTCTCGCCGGCATGGACGCGCTCGAGCGACGCGACGAGTTCACGGGCCGGGAGCGTCTTCGACAGGTAGCCGTGGACGCCCTGCCGCCGCGCATCGGCGACGAGGTCGGGGTGGAAGTTCCACGTGTACATCACGACCTTGCGCGCCCGGGGGTTGTCGACGAGCGCGCTGATCTCGTCGTGGTCGGATTCCGGCTGGGCGAACGAGTCGTACATCACGATGTCGACGCTGTCGCTGAGCCCCGTGGTGGCATCGATCTCGGCCACCGTGACGCGGTCGGAGTACGAGTCGAACATGTGCGCCAGCCCGACGAGCACGACGTCGTAGTCATCGACGAGGGCGACGGTGAGGGGTCGCGTGCTCGTGGCTGCCATGGGGTAGAAGTTACACCCCTAGGGGTGTGTTTGGAAGCCTTCCCAGGTGATTGATTGGGTTCACCGTCCGACACCCGGGCGGCGACACCGTGCATTCACAACGCACTTCACCTGAAGAGGTCATCACCATGCTCGGACTCATCATCAGCATCCTCGTCGTCGGCATCATCGCCGGCGCACTCGCCCGCCTCATCGTGCCCGGCAAGCAGAACCTGTCGATCGGAATGACCATCGTCCTCGGTGTCGTCGGCTCGTTCGTCGGCGGATTCCTCGGTTTCCTGATCTTCGGTGCCGACGCCCAGGAGGGCTTCTTCCAGCCCGCCGGGATCATCGGATCGATCATCGGCGCGATCATCGTGCTCGTCATCTGGATCCAGGTGCGCGGCCGCGGCGCCAGCCGCCGCTCGTAGCCTCCGGCAGGAGGTGCCGGTGCGGACAAGGGGTACCCGCGCACCGGCACCCCCTGTCCGCACGGGGTACTACTGGAGACGCAGTAAGACTTATAGAGAGCGGATGACGGGAATCGAACCCGCGCTATCAGCTTGGGAAGCTGAAGTTCTACCATTGAACTACATCCGCGTGGCCTGCGATCTCGCTGCAGGCATTCTTAGCCTAACCGACGATCCCGCGCTCGGGCTTGCGGTCACACGCTGGCCGCGACCACCACGATGTCGTCGACGGCCCTGTCGTGCCAGCCCCGCAGCTGCTTCGACGGGTCCCAGAACACCGAGGCGTAGGGCAGCCAGGCGGTGATCACGTTGCCGATCGTGAACGCGGCGAGGATCAGTTCGCGCAGGAGCGCGCGCCCGAATCCGATCGGTCCTGGCGAAGAGAATCCGACGACCTCGATGCGCATCAGGCGCTTGCCGGGCGATGCTCCACGCCGGCCGACGAGCCAGGCCACGACCACGAACCAGCCGATGCTCACCGCCGCGACTCCGACGAAGGACAGGGCGACAAGCAGTCCGCCGCGCTCGACGCTCGGCGTCGACGGGGTAGACGTCGCGGCCGGCCACACGAAGAGCAGCACCGCGGCCATCGTGATGAGGATGCTGATGGCCCGGTCGATCAGATACGCCGCCGCGCGTCGCCCGAACGTCGCCGGCGTGCGCCCGACGAGCACCGGCGGAAGCGGCCGCCAGCCGGGCGCGCCGGGAGGAGTCGCGGTTTCGTTCGGTCGGGCAACCACCGGATGCGATGGGTCGGTCGCCCAATCGAACACCGGCACGGCCGCGGGTTGCGTGGGCGCGGGCCCTGGCACTGCGAAACGCTCGGAAAGCTGCGTGTCGACGACCTCGCCCAGCACGTCGAGCAGGTCGACGACGCGTTGCTGCACCGTCGGATCGCCGACCGCGCCAAGCTGACCGGCCACGCGCATCCACGTGACCCAGAGCTCGTCGAGCGTGCCCGCAGTCAGCTCGTCGACGATCTCGCGGCCGATGCGCACCCGCGCGTCGTGTCCGAGGCGATCGAGCAGCGCCGACCATGTCGACCGCTGCGACTCGTCGGCGAGCGCCGGGTAGTTCGCCGCGCGGATCTCGCCGAGCACCACGTTCTGCACGCTCGTCAGAAGCGCCGCCCACAGCGGGTCGGAGTCGAGTCCGGTGAGCTCTGGCGGAAGCGTCGACCGAGTCGACAGAGCCCGGGCGAACGGGTCGGAGGCGGTCATGCGACCACCCTAGTGCGAGCGCATCTTCGGCCCGGCGGGGTGTGCACTTGGCTAGGCTATGGCCGTGCTGCTATCTGATCGCGACATCAAGGCCTCTCTCGACGCGGGCCGCATCGGCCTCGATCCGTACCAGCCCGAGCTGATCCAGCCCTCGAGCATCGATGTGCGCCTCGACCGGTTCTTCAGGCTGTTCGACAACCACAAGTACCCCTTCATCGATCCGGCCGAAAACCAGCCCGAGCTCACCCGGCTCATCGAGGCCAGGGCCGACGAACCGTTCATCCTGCACCCGGGCGAGTTCGTGCTGGGGTCGACCTTCGAGCTGGTGACCCTGCCCGACGATGTGGCCGCGCGGCTCGAGGGCAAGAGCTCGCTGGGCCGCCTCGGCCTGCTCACGCACTCCACCGCCGGATTCATCGATCCCGGCTTCTCGGGACACGTCACCCTCGAGCTGTCGAACGTGGCGACGTTGCCGATCAAGCTCTGGCCCGGAATGAAGATCGGCCAGCTCTGCTTCTTCCGCCTCTCGAGCCCGGCCGAGAGTCCGTACGGTTCTCCGGCTTACGGCTCCCGCTACCAGGGCCAGCGCGGCCCGACCGCCTCGCGCTCGCACCTGAACTTCCACCGCACCGACGTCTCCCGCGACTAGCGGCGTCGCGCATCGGCGGCCGTTCGGCGCATCCGCTGCGGGACGAGCAAGCGCGGATGACCCCAACGGGCGCGCATGCCGCTACTCCGGGCGCTTCGCCGGGTCTGTCGCCAGGTCTGTTGCCGCGCGGTCGACCACGTCGGCCAGTTCGTCGGTGAGCAGCAGCTCGCGGCGTAGGTGCCGCGTGCGGTAGGCGGCCCGGCCGATCATGTGCGCGGCCACGGGGGCGGTGAGCATCTGGAACAGCATCACGAGGATCAGCGTCGACACCGTGGCCCAATTGCGCGCCTCGAGGCCGATGGCGAGCAGGATGAACGCCAGCCCCGTGATCTGCGGCTTGGTGGCGGCGTGCATGCGCGAGAGCGCATCGGCAAAGCGCAGGAGCCCGATTCCCGCGGCGAGGCTCAGCAGCGCGCCGAGAATCAAGCACGCAGAGGCGGCGATCTCGAACCATGCGTCGGCGGTCATTTCTCGCCCCCCGCCAACTCGTCGAGCGACGGATCGAGCGGCGAGGTGCCGTCGTCGGCGTTCTTCGCCTCGGCCTCTTTCTGCTTCGTCGCGAAACGGGCCACGCTCACCGAGCCCACGAAGGCGAACATCGCGAGAACGAGCGCCACGGGCAGCGTGCGCGTGTGGTGGTGATAGACCATCTCCGCTCCCAGAACGCAGATGAGCGTCGAGAGCAGCATGTCGGCGGCGACCATGCGGTCGAGGATCGAGGGGCCGCGCCAGATGCGCACGACCGCGAACAGGGCGGCGACGGCGAAGAGCGCTCCGGCGACGTAGACGACGATGTTCATTCGGGGTAGCCTCCCTCGCTGGCGCGTTCCTCGGCTAACTCCATCTGCGCTTCGGGCACGACCGGATGCCGATCCTCCCACGCACGCTGGCGCCGCCCCGCCACGATCGGGCCCAGCGATCGCTCGGCCCGCGCCAGGTTGACCCGGCGCACATCGTCGCGCGAGCCGATGGCGCGCACGATGCGCTCCTCGACCGCGAGCACGTCGGCGCGGGCCTTCTCGACGTCGGCCAGACTATCGGTGCCCAGCACGTGCAGATACAGGATGTCATCCTGCCGGTCGGCCTCGACGACCAGCGAACCGGGAACGAGCGACACCGCCAGTGCCGTGAGGGTGAGGCTCAGGTCGGATTTCGTCGAGAGCTGCACCGCCACGATGGAGCTCGTGGGCACGCGTCGCGGATCGATCGCCAGCCAGGCCACCTGAAAAGAGGCGCGCACGAGGTCGAACACGAAGCGCCCGATGAAGACGACCAGGCCGGGCGGGTTGACCCGCCCGGAGAGCTCGACCGGCGGCAGGTAGAAGACGCGCGTCACCAGCAGCGCCAGCAGGATGCCGGTGACCACGCTGAGTACCGACACCTGGTCCCACAGGAGGCTCCAGAGCACGACGAGCCACAGCAGCAGCGGCACCTGCCGCCAGATCGAGCCCCGCACGCCGCTCACGAGACGCCCCCGTCGAGAAAGACGAGCGAGATGTAATCGGCGGGGCGCTCGAGGTTCTCGGCCGCGCGGGTGGCCAGCGAGTACAGCGGGCCCGCGAAGACGGTGAGGGCGAGACTCACGGTGACCATCGCCACCGTCGCCCCGATCATCACCCGCGGAGACGCCTTCGTATCCTGCACGTCTTCGGCGTCATCGTGCGCATCCTCGATGCGGTCGAGCGCCGGCGACTGCTCCTCGTGCGCTTCACGTGTGGGTCGCCAGAAGGCCAGGCTCCACGCGCGCATGAGGGCGTAGAGCGTGAGCAGCGAGGTGAGCGCGCCCGCGCCGATGAGCACCCAGATGAGCGGCGACGGAGCCTCGGCGCCGGCGACGAACAGGCCCAGTTTGCCGATGAATCCTGAGAACGGCGGAATTCCTCCGAGGTTGAGCGCGGGAACGAAGAAGAGCACCGCGATCACGGGCGAGGCCTTGAGCAGCCCGCCGAGCCGGTTGAGCGCGGTCGTTCCGCCCTGGCGCTCGACGAGGCCCGTCGCCAGAAACAGCGTGGTCTGCACGGTGATGTGGTGGATCACGTAGTAGATCGTCGCGCCGAGCCCGGCCACCGTGCCGATCGCGATGCCGAAAATCATGTAGCCGATGTGGCTGACCAGCGTGAATGACAGCATCCGCTTGATGTCTGATTGCGCGACGGCGCCCAGGATGCCGATCGATAGGGTCAGCAGCGCGGCGACGAGCAGAACCGTCTGCAGGGTGTTGCCCGGGAACAGGATGGTCTCGGTGCGGATGATCGCGTAGACGCCGACCTTGGTGAGCAGGCCCGCGAACACCGCCGTGACCGGCGCCGGGGCCGTGGGATAGGAGTCGGGCAGCCAGAACGACAGCGGGAAGACGGCCGCCTTGATTCCGAACGCCACGAGCAGCATGAGCTGCAAGACCAGCTGGATGTCGGCGGGCAGCTCACCGAGGCGCACCGACAGCTGGGCGATGTTCACGGTTCCGGTGGCGCCGTAGATCAGGGCGATCGACGCGAGAAACAGCATCGACGACACGAGGCTCACGATGATGTACGTGATGCCGGCCTTGATGCGCGCCTGGGTTCCGCCGAGGGTGAGCAGCACGTAGCTCGCCACGAGCAGGATCTCGAAGCTCACGTAGAGGTTGAACAGGTCGCCCGCGATGAAGGCGTTGAACACGCCGGCGGCGAGGATGAGGTAGCTCGGGTGGTAGATCGACACGGGCGTCTCGCGGTCGCCGTCTGCCATGCCCTGGCCGACCGAGAACACGAGCACGCAGAGCAGCACGATCGACGAGATCAGCAGCATCAGCGCCGAGAGGCGGTCGACCACGAGCACGATGCCGAAGGGCGCCGACCACCCGCCGACGGTCACGGCATGCCCGCCGGTGAAGTCGGCGAGAACGACGAGGGCGGCGCTCGTCAGAACGACCAGCGACAGCACGGTGATCGAGAACGTCACCTGCAGCCGCGGTCGGCGGCCCGCGACGAGGGCTCCCGCCGCGCCGATCAGGGGAAGCAGCACGACGAGGGGGATGAGCGAATTCATGAGCGCGTTCACGGGGCCTTCGCCTCCGCTCGTCCTTCGAACTCGGTGTCTTCGCCCGAGCCGTCTTCGGCCTCGGTGCTCTCTTCGTCGTCGATGGAACTGCCTTCGCCGCCCACGGCCGCGTCGGCGGCATCCGTCGTCACCACGTCGGCCCGGGCGATGCGCCAGGAGCGGTAGATGAGGGCGAGCAAAAACGCCGAGACGCCGAAGGTGATCACGATGGCGGTGAGGATGAGGGCCTCGGGCAGCGGGTCGTGCATGTCGGATGGCTCGACACCGTCGGCCACGATCGGGGCGAGGCCGGCCGGGCCCGCGATGATCAGGATGAGCAGGTTGGTGGCGTTGCCCACCAGCAGGAAGCCGAGCAGCATGCGCGTCATGCTGCGCCCGAGCAGCAGGTAGACGCCTCCCGCGTAGAGCACGGCCATGAGCACGATCAGAACCAGGGAGGCGCTCATCGGGTGCTGCTCTCGGTGGACTTCTGCGCGTCTGGCGACGGCGCCGCGGGGGTGTGGCTGAGGGAGTTCACCTCGTGGGCGCGGGGGAGACCGTCACCGTCGGTGCTCTCGCCGTCGTGATCCTCTTCTTGTTGCCTGTCGATCTCTGCGCCGAGGCTTCTGAGAATGTCGAGCGCCAGACCGACGACCACCAGGTAGACGCCGACGTCGAACAGCGTCGAGGTGACGAATTCGATGTGGCCGATCACCGGGAGTTCGGCCTCGAACCAGGTGGAGGTGAGCGCGTCGACGCCGAAGAAGACGGGAACGAGCGCCGTACCGCCCGCGAAGAGCACACCGAAGCCGAGCAGCTTTCCGGCATCGACGGGCGCGGCCTCGCCGAGCTCGAAGCGGCCGGCCGCGAGGTAGCGGGCGACGAATGCGAGCCCCGCGACGAGGCCCCCTGCGAATCCGCCCCCCGGAACGTTGTGCCCGGCGAAGAGGAGGTACACCGACACGATGATGGCCGAGTGGAACAGCAGCCGCACGACGACATCGAGGATGATGGATCGGTTCTCGGGGGCCAGGGTCTTTCCGGCCAGCAGCCAGGGGGTGCGTTGGTTCGCGTTCTCCTGCGAGGGCGCCGCCCCGTCGGGAGTCGTCCCGGCGCTCGCAGTGGCTTCGATGGGAGCTTCGGCCATGTGCGTTCGCTTGGCGAACCAGCGCGGACGCGCGGTGTCGGGGCCGAGCCTCGGCATGTCGTCGCTGCGGCGCGACAAGAACACGAGGCTCGCGACACCCGTGGCCGCGACCACGAGCACGCTCAGCTCGCCCAGGGTGTCCCAGCCGCGGATGTCGACGAGCAGCACATTCACGACGTTGCGTCCGTGCCCGCCCTCGTAGGCGAGCTCGGGCAACTGCAGCGAGATGGGTTCGGCGATGCGCGAGCCGAGGGCGACGACGGCGACGGTCGCCATGAGGATGCCGACGGCTGCGCCGATGACGGCCCGCACGACACGGTGTCGCCGGCCGTGGTCGTGGCCGATCGCCGAGGGGAGTCGGCGCAGCACGAGCACGAAGGTCACGAGGGTGACCGTCTCGACCAGCGCCTGGGTGAGCGCGAGGTCTGCGGCGCCCTGCAGTGCGAAGAGCGCGGCCATGCCGTAGCCGGTCACGCCCACCAGCACGACCGCCATGAAGCGCTTCTGGGCCCGGGCCGCGGCGATGGTGGCCACGCCCATCACGATGGCGATGGGCAGCTGGGCCGGCGAATCCCAGAGCCTGAACGAGCCCGGCAGCTCGCCGACGAGGGCGAGCGCCGTTCCGACCGCGGCCACGAGCACCACGAGGATGGTGGCCACGTAGACCGGCAGCGATCCCGTCTGGGTCACCCGGGTGAGGCGCACCGCGCCGCGGTCGACGAGGTGAACGATGCGGCTGTAGCCGCGGGCCGAGTCGATCCACGACGGCACTCGGCCCTGGATGGCGGACACGCGCGTGCGTGCGGCGAACAGTGCGAGCCCGAGCACGAGGGTGATCGCCGAGATGCCGAGGGCCGGCTCGAGACCGTGCCAGAGTGCCAGGTGGGCCGCATCCGGCGCTGTCGGCCGACCGTGCGCGACGGTGTCTGCGTAGAGGGCGAAGAGGTGATCGAGCAGGGGAGACGCGAGGCCGAGGCCGAGGCTCGCCAGGGCGAGGACGGCGGGCGACACCAAGAAGTCGACGTGCTCGTGCACGAACTCGGCGGGTTCGACGCCGGGCTTCGCGGCGAACGCTCCCCACAGAAATCGCGCGGTGTAGGCGACGGTGAGCACCGACCCCAGGGCGACCCCGACCAGCGCGACGAGGCCGAGGGGCGCGCCGTGCTCCGCGTCTTCGAGCAGAGCGGTGAACGCGGCCTCCTTCGCCACGAATCCGAGCAGCGGAGGGATCCCGGCCATCGAGGCCGCGGCGAGCGTCGCGACGATGGCCAGGAGCGGCGCCTGTCGCCCGAGCCCGCTGATTCGCCGAAGGTCGCGGGTGCCCAACCGATTGTCGATGATGCCGACGACCAGAAAGAGGGTTGCTTTGAAGAGGGCGTGGCCGGTCACGAGCGTGATTCCGGCGAGGGCGGCGTTGCGGGTGCCGTAGCCCACGACGACGGTGAGAAAGCCGAGCTGGCTGACTGTTCCGTAGGCGAGCAGCAGCTTGAGGTCGTGCTGGCGCAGCGCCCGCCATCCGCCGACCAGCATGGTCAGAATGCCCACGCCCACGAGCAGCGGCCGCCAGCCGGGAGTGTCGCCGAACGCGGGAACGAGCAGCGCGATCAGAAAGATGCCCGCCTTCACCATCGCCGCCGCGTGCAGGTAGGCGCTCACCGGGGTCGGCGCGGCCATGGCCGACGGCAGCCAGAAGTGCAGCGGCACCTGGGCCGACTTCGACAGGGCGCCGACCAGCACCAGAAGCACGGCGACGGTGACGAGACCGGATGCCTGTGGCGGGTTGGCGACGATCTCGGACACCCGCGTCGTTCCCGATTCGACGGCCAGGATGACGACGCCCACCAGCATGGCCAGGCCACCGGCCGTGGTCACGAGGAGGGCCTGGAGCGCGGCTCCCCGGCTCTTGCGCTTCGCCGTGTACTGCCCGATCAGCAGGTAGGAGAAGACGCTCGTGGCCTCCCAGAACATGAACAGCACGAAGATGTCGTCGCTGACGACGAGGCCGAACATGGCGCCGGCGAAGGCGAGCAGCACCCCGCTGAAGCGGCCGAGGCCGTCTTCTGCACGCCTGAAGTAGCGGGCGCAGTACAGCACGACGAGCGCGCCGACGCCGGTGACGATGAGCGCCATCGTGAGTGAGAGTGCGTCGAGACGGAAGGCGAGCGCGAGGTCGAGCTGGGGAATCCAGGGATAGAGCTCGGCGGGGGTCTCGCCTCGCGTCACGGCCGGGATCTGGATCAGCAACCAGACGAACACTGTGGCCGGAACCAGAGCGGCGATCGCGAACATGCGCGGGCCGAAGCGGCTGGTGAGCGACGGGAAGACGAGCGCGGCGAGGGCGAACCCGACGAGAGAGCTGATCATTGCGGCCCCCGCGGGTTATCGGCCGAAAAACGGTTCGCGCCCGGTCGCACGCTGCTCGGCGGGGTCGAGACGGTCACAGGGCCAGGAGCGCCTCTGGCCTGAGCTGCGTCTCTGGCCTGAGGAGCGCCTCTGGCCTGAGCTGCGCCAGCGGCGGGTTGATCTCGGCCCACACGGCGTCGAGTGACAGGCCCAGCACGTGCGAGATCGCGGCGATGGTCTGAAACGACGGCGTCGCCACGCGGCCGGTCTCGATCTTGCGCAACGTCTCGGGAGAAAGATTCGCCTCGAGGGCGACGTCGAGCATCGACCGCTCGGCCCTCGCCGCACGAAGCAGGGCTCCGAGGCGCTGCCCGCGCTCGAGTTCGTCGGGGGTGAGAGGGAGTCGGACCACGCTTCCCAGTGTAATGCGGCATAACAGTACCGGTATAGTTATTGGTTTCCGACGCAGAAAGCTGCCCCATGATCGAGATTCTCACCCCCGCCCAAGTCGACCGGGCGCGCGCCACCGGCGCACTCGTCGCCGACATCCTGCAGTCGCTCGAGCAGCGAAGCCTTGTCGGCACCAACCTCCTCGACATCGACCGGTGGGCCCGCGACATGATCGTCGAGGCGGGCGCACAGTCCTGCTACGTCGACTACGCCCCGTCGTTCGGAAACGGACCATTCGGCCACTACATCTGCACCGCGGTCAACGACGCGGTGCTGCACGGCATGCCCCACGACTACGCACTCGCCGATGGCGACCTGCTGACGCTCGACCTCGCCGTGACGCTCGAGGGCGTCGCCGCCGATTCCGCGATCAGCTTTCTCGTGGGCTCGTCGAAGCCGCCGCAGAGCATCGCGATGATCCGGGCGACCGAGCAGGCGCTCGCCGCCGGAATCGCCGTGGCCGGGCCGGGGGCGCGAATCGGCGACATCTCCCATGCCATAGGCTCGGTCCTCACCGAGGCGGGCTACCCGATCAACGTCGAGTTCGGCGGCCACGGCATCGGTTCGACGATGCATCAAGATCCGCACGTCTCGAATAGCGGGCGCCCGGGGCGGGGCTACCGCCTGCGGCCGGGTCTTCTGCTCGCCCTCGAGCCCTGGGTCATGGCCGACACGGCCGAGCTCATCACAGACCCCGACGGCTGGACGTTGCGCAGCGCGACCGGAGCGCGCACAGCCCACAGCGAGCACACCATCGCCATCACCGGCGACGGCGCCGAAATTCTCACCGTGCCGACACGGTCGATTCGCTGAGCAACGGAAGCTGCAGGGTCAACCACGGGCTGAAGGCCCACGGGGTGCTCGCGACGGCCGTGCGCAGCAAGTCGGGGTCGACCCAGGTGAATTCGGCGACCTCGTCGGGATTGCCCGCGATGTCATCGCTCGTCGTGGCCGTGAAGACCGGGCAGATCTCGTTCTCGACGATTCCGGATGCGTCGGTCGCCCGGTAGCGAAAGTCGGGCAGCGCGAGGGTCAGCTCGTCGAGCGTGATGCCCAGCTCGCGCTGTGCGCGGCGGGCCACCGCATCCGTCATCGCCTCACCCGGGGCCGGATGGCCGCAGAACGAGTTGGTCCAGACGCCCGGCCAGGCGACTTTGCCGAGCGCGCGGCGGGTCACGAGAATGCGGCCCCGGGCGTCTAAGACGTGGCAGGAGAAGGCCAGGTGAAGGGCCGTGTCATCCGTGTGCACCGCGGCCTTGTCGGCCGTTCCGATCGGCGCTCCCTCGTCAGAGAGGAGAACCACCTGTTCGCGAAAGGACATGGGTTCATTGTGCCAGAACGGCCGAATGGTCAGCCGACTGACTGAATTGTGCAATCCCCCCGCCGCGGCTCGGTACTTAGACAGTCTCGTAAGTTAGCCTCGGTCTGTGGATACGCATGATCTCGTGGTGGTGACCCAGCGCCGACAACAGCACGTCGATGCGGTTCTCGACCGCTTCTTCGGGCTGGCGAAGACCCGCGCTTCGGGCATCGGCCCACGCTACGTCACCCTCTGGGAGACCCTCGAGAAGAACTCCGCCGGCGGCAAACGATTCCGGCCAGCCATGGTGCTGGCGGCCTATGAGGCGTTCGGCGGCACCGACTCCGAGACGGCCGCCTACGTCGGAGCGGCCTTCGAACTGCTGCACACCGCCCTGATCGTGCACGATGACGTGATCGACCGCGACTTCATCAGAAGAGGCGGCCCGAACGTCTCGGGAAGCTACCGCGACCTCGCCCAGACCGCGGGCATACCCATTCCCACCGCAGAGCATCGAGGCCTGTCGGTGGCCGTCATCGCGGGCGACCTCGCTCTCTTCAACGCCTTCCGCCTGCTCGACCGCAGCGGAGTGGGCGGTGAACTGCGCGAGCGCCTGCATGAGATCCTCGACGAAGCCATGTTCGCCTCGGCCGCCGGCGAACTGCTCGACGTCGACTTCTCGCTTCATCCCGCTCTGCCCTCGGTCGAAGACATCGTCGACATGGAGCGACTGAAGACTGCCGTCTACTCTTTCGAGACCCCGCTTCAGGCCGGTGCCGTGCTGGCCGGTGCCGACGACGCCGCGGTGGAAGCCCTCGGATCGTTCGGCCGCAACCTCGGCATCGCCTACCAGATCGTCGACGACCTCCTCGGGGTCTTCGGCGACTCGGGCGACACAGGCAAGTCGACCCTCGGCGACCTGCGCGAGGGCAAGCGCACCGTGCTCATCGCCTACGCGGCGACGACCCCGCAGTGGTGTGACATCGAGCCGCTGTTCGGCGATGCAGACCTCGACGAAGAGGGCGCAGACAGCATCCGCGCCCTGCTCGAAACAAGCGGCGCGCGACGGTACGCCGAGGCGCTGGCCCGCGACTTCGCCAATCGGGCCTGGGAACAGCTGGCCTCCACCTCGCTTCCCGACCCGGTGCGCACCGAGTTCCGCGGCTTCGTGGCGACGGTGCTGGAACGGGTCAAATGACCCCGCCCTATTCGCTGTACGACCGCGTGGCCATGGAGGCCTCGGCAGTCGTCATCCGGCGGTACTCCACGTCGTTCGGGCTCGCCTCGAAGCTGCTGTCGCCCGCCGTGCGGCAGCACGTCGAGAATATCTATGCCCT
>NZ_CAXVWM010000044.1:0-4211 GCF_964263775.1 Agreia sp.
GGGAACGTGCTTGGATTCGCCGGGTGGCGCGGTGGTGCGGAGCCGGCTGCGGCCGATGCCCTGCAGGCGGCGGCGCTCGCGGCGGTCGAGAACTCCGACCCGGTGGTGGCGCCCGGGCAGTACCTGCTGGTCGAGACCGACGCGGTCTACGGCAACACCACGCTGACCGAGGCGGGTGGCTACGTGAGCTATCTGACGATCAACCGCGACAAGCTCTATGCTCCGGCGGATCGGTCGGACGACTGGGTGTGGGTGCGGTCTTTTCGCGAGCCGTACAAGTCGTTCAGCGCCGAGGGTGAGGCGCTGGCGCAGAAGAGTTATGCCGACGAGGTGGCCGAGGCAGATGGTGTGCCCGAGCTGCTTCGTGCTCCGGATGCGCAGTTCTACGGCAACTCGACGGTGCCCGATTTCGATGCCCTGCCGAGGGACCCGCAGCAACTGCTGAACCACATCTATAAGGTGACGGCCGGTGGCGGCAATTCGGCCGATGGCGCGGCGCTCGGCTGGATCGCCGACACCCTGCGCACCGGGGTGACGCCGGCGGATGTTCGTGCCGCGCTCTACGAGGCGGCCGCCGGAATTCCCGGGGTGGAAATCAGCGAGCAGGTGCTCAATTTCGAGGGAAGTACGGGCATCTCGATCGGCCGGGTCGAGTCGGCGGACAACTCGCGGCAGGACCTGATCATCGACACGAAGACCGGAGCGCTGATCGGAGAACGCCGGGTGGAGCTGACCGACGAGGGCTGGGGCTTCCCGGCGGGAACGACGACGGGGTTCACTGCGGCGAGGACCTCAGTGGTCGATGCGGCTCCCGAGGGTGGGACGCAGAACGGGCAGTTCGACCGCGGCCGTATCGAGATCACCTAAGAGCAGAAGCGAGGTCATCTTCCTCGTGAACTACATTTCAGCCAAACAGGTTGGTGATCGCGTGATCAACTTTCTCGCTCATGAACCGGCCGACGTGCTCCTTAAGCTGGCTACGGTTCTAGTGAGGCGGCAGGCTAAATTCTCATTGTCTTCCCGCACTTGCTGCAATTGATTGCTCCGTGCTGCGTCACCTTCACTCCTACGAACGTGTGATGGCAGTACGGGCAGGTGATTGTGGGAACTGTGGGCATTTGTTCGACTCCTTTGTCTCAGCAGCCCAGGCGAGCTGACAGATGTCAGCCTAAGCGCAACCTCCGACACAGGAAACAAATCGTCGTGAAAAATACGTCCATACATTCTCGCATACGTTCGAGTCTTTTTGGGTGGCGCGGCAGCGCACAAAGAGAAGCCAGTTAGCGGTCCCGTATGACCAGCTGTGCCCTACTTGGGGAATGGCGGGGAGTTGAGCGTACCCATAGAGTCCGCAACATGAGCCTTGATTTCACGGCGATCGATTTCGAGACTGCCAACTTTGACCGGGGGTCTGTTTGCGCCGTCGGCATCACGAAGGTGGTCGGTGGTCAGATCGTCGTGAACGAATCCTGGTTCGTCATGCCCCCCACCGGTCTCGACTTCACCAACACCTATATTCATGGCATCGGACCACAGCATGTCGTCGACGCCCCATCGTGGAGCTGGACCCTCGATCGCCTCGATACCCTCATCGAAGGAACACCGCTCGTTGCCTACAGTCCCTTCGATAAAGGCGTCTACAACGCCGCGAACAAGATCATCGGGCTGCCGGACCGAGGCTTCGTCTTTCTCGATGCCCTGAGCGTGGTGCGTCAGCACGTCGAATTGGATGGCTACCGTCTCCCGCGAGTCATGAAGCACTTCGGCCTTTCCGATTTCAATCACCACGAAGCGGGAGCCGATTCACTGGCCTGCGCTCAGATTGCACTGGCCATAGCTACTGAAACCAGTGCGGCAAATATCCAAGAGCTGTGGCGCAAGGCTGCCGAACGTAAGCGGGCCCCTCGTATTCGCCCGTACCAGAAAAAGGCTGACCTGCCCGGCGCCAACATCGAGGCCGATCCCGGACATCCGCTTTTCGGTGAGGTGGTCTGCTTCTCCGGAGACCTCGATTCCCACACACGCAGCGAGGCCCAGAAGGTCGTGGCTGGATTTGGGGCCTCTGTGTCTGGCAATGTCACCAAGAAGACCTCGCTTGTGGTCATGGGCGGATTCGATCCGCGCACTCTGAAAGAAGGCGCGTCTCTCAGCTCGAAGGTCGAGCGCGCGATGGACCTTGCAACGAACGGTCAACGTATTGAGGTCGTCACGGAGCAGACGTTCCTGGAATTGATCCAGCTCTAGGTCGTCGGGTTCGTCGCTGACCAGGACGCCCGAGGGTCCCGGGCGCTCTTACCTGTCCACAGAACCAGGCCTTCGTCTCTCAGACCATTGAGCTGTTTGATTGTCGTCGGTCGTGACTGGTGCAGGGCTTCAGCAATATCTCCGGTACCGAAGGCTCGACCGGATTGCTCGAGGAATTCCAATGTCGCGATGGCTCCACGCGGAAGTCTAGAGGCGAGCCTTTCATCAATTCGTGCGGCTGCGCGCAACACGAGAGTCACTGAGGCAGAGCTTTGAATGTAATGCGGATCTGCCAGTCCGAGCCGCTGCATCTCGGCGAAGATTCGTCGAATTCCTTCGCCTAGTTCCTGGGTGATGCCCATGTCGCTGCACACTCGCGCAATTCGTGGATTCCGTGAATAGCGGGAGATCTTCGTAGGCTCAGTGAGGTCCGCTATAACGGGGAATCTTCCGGGTGAGGTTACTTCAACACGATTGTCGAAGATCTCAAAGCGAATGTGGTCTCCACTCATGCTGTAGGAGCGGTGAACAACCGCGTTCACAAGACCTTCGAGCCAAGCCGCTTGGGGCACTATGGCCATGTCGGCAAAGCGTCCATCGTTATTCAGGGCTCTCCGTTTCGGCATCCACTCTTCGATGAGCTGCTGGGCATTGATAACGACTAACGGCAACGGTCCCGTAATCCGATGGTCGCGTTCGGCTTCTATCGTCTGTCTGGCGCCTTCCCCGCGAACGGTTCCTCGATATCGGATCACCCGCACATGAGCGTTCGGAAAGTTAGTCTCTGGATTGCGAGCGAAGAGGAGGTAGCCCGCGTTTGTGATTTGGCTGTCTCGTGTAAGCAGGTTTCGGGCGTTGAGGCTTCGGAGCGGATTTTCAAGGCCGATCGCGTCGGAGAACGTTTGAAGGATGTCCGTGTCGAGATCGTCCACGCTGGCCTCGCGGGCCGGTTCCGCTTCGAAATTCGACGAACCGCGATCGTAAAGGAGTTCTCGTTGCTGCAGAAAACTCAGCTTCATTGTCGAGTCTCCGGCGCGCATGTACGTGTCACCATCGCGCATCCTGTAATCCACGTCGCCGGGAGCGACCCTGAAAACCAGAAGCTTCTGCTCGTTGCCTTGTAAATCGACAACAGGTACGTCGTCGGCGGAAACGCGTACTGGAGGCTCAGTGAAATTGATGGCGGCTCGTCGAAGTGCGTTGATTTCGGTCATGCGTTCTCGCAGATCTTCGACCACGCCTTCGCTCAGGCCGATAACCAGGGTTCCGCCTTCGGCGTTAGCGAAGCCTACGAGCGTGCGGGCAGCCACCTTAGGCTCGACCCGAATGCTTTTCCTTTCAAACCACTGGCTCTCGCGCAATGCAAGCAATTTCTTCGCGCGAAGCGGCAATACTGCCGCCAGCGCGCGGTCGGATTCGAAGCCTGATGCGCTCATGAGGGAATTCTACTCTAAAAGCTTTTGAGTAGCCAGATGAACCAGCTAGCTCAGTCAATTGCATCGTTTGTGGGTGATTCTTGTTGTTACTCGAAACGTACTCGCAAACATCGCTGTAAACAGAAGTTAGCTGAGCGGTGATTTTAGTGCAGCGTTGTCGTTGTCGTTGTCGTTGTCGTTGTCGTTGTCGTTGTCGTTGTCGGTGGCGCTGGTGGCCACGAACGTGCTCGGATTCGCCGAGTGGCGCGGTGGTGCGGAGCCGGCTGCGGCCGACGCCCTGCAGGCGGCGGCGGTCGCGGCGGTCGAGAACTCCGACCCGGTGGTGGCGCCAGGGCAGTACCTGCTGGTCGAGACCGACGCGGCCTACGGCAACACCACGTTCACCGAGGCAGGCGACTACGTGAGCTATCTGTCGATCAACCGCGACAAGCTCTATCTTCCGGCGGATCGGTCGGATGACTGGGTGTGGGTGCGGTCTTTTCGCGAGCCGTACGAGTCGTTCAGCGCGGAGGGCGAGGTGCTGGCGCAGAA
>NZ_CAXVWM010000045.1:0-19394 GCF_964263775.1 Agreia sp.
GCGAGCCCGTACATGATCTGAATGTCGGCCGGGTCGCCCGCAATCGCGCGCAACAGCCAATCGCGCCAGTTCACGGCCTCCTCGGCGAAGCCGTGCGAGATCAGCACCTGCAGCGTGAGCGAGGCGTCGCGCAACCACACGTAGCGATAGTCCCAGTTGCGCACGCCGCCTCGTGATTCGGGCAGCGACGTCGTGGCCGCCGCGACGATGCCGCCGGTGTCTTCGTGGCTGAGCGCTCGAAGAACCAGCAGCGAACGGATGACCTCCGGTCCGTACGGACCGTCGTGGGTAAGCGACTTCGACCACTCGGCCCACCACGCTTTCGTCGCCGCCAGGCGCTCGTCGAAGTCGAGTGGCGGCGGGGACTGCCGGTGCGAGGGGAACCAGGTGAGAGCGATGTCGACCTGAGTGCCCTCGCGCACCACGAACTCATTACGGTGCCGGGTGTCGATGGCGGTGAGCTTCGGACCCCGCCGCACCAGGGCATCCGGGCCGGCGATGGCCACCAGCATCGGATCGCCGTTCTCGCTCGACTGACGCACCCACGGCACCGCTGTCGCGTATCCGAAACGGATCACCAGCTCTTCGACCATCTCGACGTGACCCGAGACGCCCCGCACCCGACGCAGCACATCGGCGCGGCGGTCGCCGTGCGGCATGAGGTCGGTGACCTCGACGACTCCGGTCGGGGTGGTCCACGTCGTGACCAGAACGAACGTGTCGCCGTCGTAGACGCGGGTGGAGGTGGCGTCAGGCGACGACGGAGCGACCAGCCAGCGGCCGTGCTCCTCGCTGCCGAGGAGGGCCCCGAAGGTTGAGGGGGAGTCGTAGCGCGGAAGGCACAGCCAGTCGATGCTGCCATCGCGGCCCACCAGTGCTGCGGTGTGGCAATCGCTGATCAGTGCGTAATCTTCGATGGCCAGGCTCATGACCCCATCTTGACATCTCTCGGCCGTGGTCGGCGCCGACGACTAGCCTGTCTACCATGTCGAAGAAAAAGTCATCGTTGATCATTCTCGGAGCATCGGGAGACCTGACGTCCCGCCTCCTTCTTCCGGGGCTCGGCCAGCTGCTCGACGAGCAGAACGGGCGTTCCCTGCAGCTGATCGGAGCGGGCAGCGCCGACTGGAGCGACGACGACTTTCGGAAGGTCGTCGACACGGCCTTCGACTCCGTGAACAGCACCGGGCCCTCGGCCGGGCACGCCCGCGCCACGGCCAGCTACGTGAAGGTCGACGTCACCGATCCGGCCGTGCTCCAGCAGCTCATCGATTCGTGCGACGTCGCGCCCGCGATCTACTTCGCCCTACCGCCGGCTGTGGCCGTCGCGGCCTGCAAGGCTCTCGAGCAGGTCACCCGTCCGACCGGTTTGACGCTCGCGTTGGAGAAGCCGTTCGGCACAGACGTCGACAGCGCGATCGCGTTGAACGCCCAGCTCGCCCGCCTCGTTCCCGAGAACCAGATCCATCGCGTCGACCACTTTCTCGGCCGCTCGACCGTGTTCAACCTGCTCGGACTGCGCTTCGCGAACCGCATACTCGAGCCGGTCTGGAACGCGGAGCACATCGAGAAGATCGACATCGTCTACGACGAGCAGCTGGGCCTCGAGGGCCGCGCCGGCTACTACGACAACGCCGGTGCCCTCATCGACATGATTCAGAGCCACCTCCTTCAGGTGTTGGCCGTGGTGGCGATGGAGCCGCCGTCGACGCTCGAGGCCGACGACCTGCGCGATGCGAAAGAGATCGTGCTGCGCGCCACGAGCCTCGCGAACGGCGATGCGAAAGCCTCCAGCAGGCGAGCCCGCTACACCGCGGGCGAGATCGACGGGCGCGAGCTGCCCGCCTACTCGAAGGAGCCCGGCGTGGTTTCGGCGCGCAAGACCGAGACGCTCGCCGAGGTCACGCTGCAGATCGACACGTGGCGCTGGATGGGCGTGCCGTTCACGCTCCGCAGCGGCAAGGCGCTCTCCGAGCGTCGACGCGAGATCGCCATCACCTTCAAGAAGGCCAACCGGGTGCCGACCGGGCTCACCGGCACCGAGCATCCGAACGTTCTGCGCATCTTCCTCGCGCCAGACCAGATGTCGCTCGAGCTCAACGTCAACGGCCCCGGCGACCCCTACGAGCTCGAGAAGACGCAGCTCACCGCGCTTTTCGGCGACGGCCAGTTGCTCGCCTACCGCGAGGTGCTCGCGGGAATCCTCGACGACGACCCCTCGCTGTCGGTGCGCGGCGATTCCGCGGTCGAAGGATGGCGCATCGTGGCTCCGGTGCTCGAGGCCTGGCATGCAGACGAGGTGGCCCTCGACACGTACGCGGCCGGCTCAGACGGCCCGTCGAAGTGGACCCGCATCGGCTGACGCCGCATCGATCTCTGACAAGACCCCGTCGGCGCTACGCGTTCGAGCTGTAGCGGCGGGGCTTTCCTGCTCCGAGCTCCGACAGCGTCGCGCGCTGCTCGACCTCGACGCCGCGACCCAGCAGCGCCTCCAGGGCGGCGGCAACCCGCCCCGAATCCCCCCGCACGATCGTCGCAGAGACCCGGCCCGTCGCATCCTGGGTCACAGACCAACCGTGTGCGCCGGCCGCCTGAAGGTGCTGGGTGAGGTCGACAGAGGGCACGCGGGTGCCGTCGGCGGCAAGGAACGTGGTGGCTTCCCGACCCTCGAGGTCGGCGATCGCGAGCCGGCCGCCGACATCGACGAGGCGCCCGAAGTCACCGGTGCGGTAGCGCACGAGGGGCAGCAGGGGGTTCTCGCCGGCGGTCACGACGATCTCGCCGAGCGCACCGAACTCCACAGGCAGCCCCTCGTGGTCGACGATCTCGACGTGCACGCGTCGGTCGAGCACCACGAAGGGCCCGCCGTCGGCACTGGATGCGATGGGCCGGGTCTCGTGCAGGCCGTAGATGTCGATCACGGGGCAGCGATAGGCCCGCTCGAGGTCGACGCGCAAAGCGCCCGACAGCGCCATCGCGCCCGAGAAGATGACCACTGGTCGAAGCGATGCCACCAGGTCTGCATCGAGCAGCTCGGCGAGGCTGGTGGGGCTGCCGCTGAACGCCTGCGGGTTCTGCGCGATCAGAAACCGCGCGCGCATCTCGCGGTTCGTCCACTGCCTCTCATCGAGATTGAGCCGCGCCATCGTCGCCTGGTCGAACGAGCTGATCACCGACGCGTAGGTGAAGGCCTGGCGCTGTGTCACGACGTGGGCGAGCGCCATCCGTGAGGAATCGGGCATCCACTCGACGCCCTGCTCGGCGGCCAGCGCGACCAGCAGGTGGAAGGTGCGCGCCGTGTCTTCGATGTCATCGGGAATCAGCAGCGCGCGCCCGGTGCTGCCCGAACTCGACCCGTGCACCGATCGGCCGAGGTCGGCGTCGAGGGGCACGAATGCCGACACGTCGTCGACGAGGTCGTCGCGGGTGATCAGGGGAAAGTCTTCGAGGCCACGAAGGTCGGCGGCCCTGCGCCTGTAGGCGGGCAGTCGTCGAGCGATGTCGAGGTGCTCGTCGAGCCAGCCCGACGTCGCAAGCGGCTCGCGCACGCGCTCGACGGCCTCGGCCGAGAGCCGGTCACCGGTGGCGTGAACCCAGGCCGGGGCATCCGGATGCGACCGCAGGCTCTCGAGTCGGCGCGCGCCCTCGGCGGTGAGTGTCGGCCAGCGCTCGGCATCGACGAGGGCCGTCTGACCGCCCGGGGTGTACTCGGCGATGAATAGAGGGTCGTCGGGGCTCGTGCTCATTCGTGCGTATAGCGCGCGGCCGCCTCGCGGGCCCGGGCATCGTTCAGCGCGCGCGTCACTTCGAGCCGGTGCGCGTGTTCGGCGGCGGCCGCTGCCAGGGCTCCGTTGTGCTGCAGCGAGTCGCGCATGTCGAGCAGAGATCGCGCCGTGGTGCGATCTTCGGTCGCGGGAAGCTGGCCCGACCAGAGCAGAAAAGTTCGCGCGGCCTCGTCGCGTCGCTCGGCATCGCTGATCCACTCCGACGGGTCGACGACGGCAGCGAGGCGCAGCGCGAGCGCCGCCAGCGTGCGGGCGGCGTGCGTGGTGTCGAGCCGGGGCGACAGCGTGCCACTGAGACCTTCGCTCGCCCAGATCCACAGCGCGATCGCCGCGCCGCGCCGTGCCGCAGACGAACCCGTCGACGTGACGTCGGCGAGCAGCTGCACGACCTCGGTCGACGCCGCCGTGCGTCCGCGATCGGCGCCGAGGATGTCTCCCGCGAGGGCCACGAGCGCGACCCTGTCGTCGAGGAAGCTCTTCGGGATGCCCGAGATCCGGCTGGCCACGGCATCGACTGCCGGCCCGGGTTCGGTCTGTTTCCACACAGCGTCGACGTCGTCGCCGCGATCCAGCCAGCGCTGAAGAAGCTGCTCGGCCGATTCGGCCGAACCCTCTGCGCGTTCATTCACGACGACCTCCTCGGGCGGTTCGCTGGGCAGGGCGCGGGTCGGCGAGCCTGCGGCCCAGTCTTGCGCAGACGAGCGGTGCGTCCGTCATCCTCGCGATGTACTCCACGTCGTAGCCGGCCTCGGAGGCTGGACCCGTGACTCGGCGGCTGCGGTCTTGCACGATCAAGGTCGCTGTGTCGAGTCGGCCACGCACCTGCCGGGCCACGCCGGCGTACTGCGGCTGGCCCTCGCCGAACATCGATTGGAGGCCGTCGTCTGAGAGCACGACGACGTTCCGCCGGGTGGTGGCGCCGCCTCCGCGCGAGCGACGGGCGTCGGCGTAGCGGCGCGCATAGAGGTCGAGGGGGAACGTGGTTCCGTGCCCGAAGTAGAAGGTCAGGTCGCGCATCAACTCACTCCTGTCACGCGAGAAGCGTTCACCGCCCGCGACCTCGCCGGCCGCCGAGAACGAGGTCACCCGCGCCTGGCCGCCTCCGCGCAGCACGCTCAGGATGAGAATCGTGCCGGCCAAAATGCCCGGCGATTCGCGCTGGGGCGACGTCATCGAGCCAGAGGAATCCATGTAGATGTCGAGCTGCACGCTTTCTCGGCCGTCGGGGGGAGCATCCGGCAGCACATCGCGGAACCTCGTCGTGACCCCGGGTACGACCTCGCTGCTGCGGGCCAGCGTCGCCGACCAGTCGATGGCCGCGATGTCGTCGTCGATGTTCCACTGCTCGAGCGCGCCCGGGATGCTCTCGTCGGGCGTCTGGGGTCTGGCCGAAGGCTGGGTCAGTGGCCGTACGTAGCGGCGGGCGGCGGTGAGGTACCAGGCCGCCACCACGTCGTCGGCGTTCGACGACGAATACAGGGAGAGGGTCTCGGCAAGCCCGTAGCCCTGGCCGAGGCCGTCGGCGCCCGGCTCGGCGCCGGCCGGCGGCTCCAGGTCGGCGCCCGGGGCTCGCGCCGCCTGTCGAGCCTTCGCGAGTGCCGGATGCTCCGGCTCGTCACCCAGCCGCGGGTCACCGAGCACGCGCTCGAGTTCGGCCGCCGTCGGGGGCGTCTGGTCTGCCTGCCCCGCGCATCCGCTGGCCGCCTCTGCGCCCGACGAAGGAGAACCGCGACGGGACCCGTCGTCGGTAATGAGATAGGGCGCAACGATCATGCCGAACCGCAGCGCGCCGCTGACCGGGTCGTCGCCGAAGGTGCGCACGGTCTGGGCGAGAAGGCTCGCGTCGAGGGGCGGGTCGGTGATGACGAGCTCGGCCCACCGCGCCTCGGCGGCGAGGCGGGCGTCTGCTGCAGCCGCCGCTTCGACCGCCTTCGCCCTCTCGGCGTCGGTCTTCGCGGCGACGGGCACTGTCGCAACCGGCGGTTCGCGGTGGGAGACGGGGCGCGGGGGAGGCGAGACGGGGCAGAGAAACCCGGCGGGCTTGCTCCAGCTGATCTCGTAGGCGCGCAGCACCACCCACCAGAGTTGATCGGCCGGCGGGGTGACCGACAGCACGCGCCACATGTCGATCATCTCGGGATCGCCCGCGCCCGACCCGTCGCGCTGTCGCTGCATCGCCGCGACGCGGGTGTTGATGAGCATGTCCGACCACAGGTTCGACAGCTGACGGGCCTGGCCGTCTGGGTCGGGGATGCGGCTCCTGCCGGTGGCTGCGATGGCACGCGCGAGCTGCTGCGTGGTCGTGAAGGAGTCGATGCGGGTGCTCGGAGACAGCACGTGGTGGCCGATCTCGTGGGCGAAGATCGACTCGTAGAACCCGTCGACACCGTGGCGACGCGCCTCGGCCGGATCGACCGCCACCTGCGGCGGAAACGAGAACCAGGCGAACGACGGCTTGGCGGCGCCGGGCTCGAGGAGCGGGTCGTGCAACTGAACGCCCCACAGGGCCTGTGCCGAAATCCACGCCGCGCGCTGGCTCTCGTCGAGCGGATGCGTGCGGGTACCGAATAGCGGTGTCATCGGGCCTGCTCCAGCACCAGCCAGGCGAGGTACGACGTGTCGAAGACGGCGAGGCGCGTGGGCCACGCACCGGATGCGACGACGTCGCCGCGCACATCCGTGGGCTCAGACGAGATGCGCGTGAGCATCGTGCCGAAGATGTCGGCGTCGAGCTGCCAGCGCTCGCCATCGGCGAGGGTGATGACGAACCGGCCGTCGTGATCGCCGGGTTCGCCCCGCAGCGGCGGTGCCGTCCACGGGCCGCCGAGCCCGCGGAATCCGCCGACCCGGGCGATGACGACATCGCCATCGCCCCGGGCCGGCCACCCGAACGGGCTCTGCGCTTGGGCGCGTGCGAAGTCGTCGAGTTCGGATGGCGCAAGGCCCAACGCACTCGCGAGCGCCGGTCGCGCTATCGACCCCGAGGCCAGGGCCTCGTCGAGTCGACCGAGGGCATCCGATCTCAGGTCGAGCGCGCCCGAGCGCCAGGCGGCCAACGCCGCAAGCCCGAGCACCGCGTGGGGAAGCGGGCCGTCGGTGACGCCCGTCGCCTCGTCGGCGGTGAGCGCGAGGGAGAGAAAGCGCTGGTACAGCTCGCGGTCTCCACCCCACGACTTGACGTTGTCGATCGACAGCTCGATGTCGAAGTCACGCACCACCGGTGCGGAGACTGCGGCCTGTGGCAGAGAGTCGTTGACCGCGTGCCCGGGCCCCCGAATCATCGGGGGCGACCCTCGAGCCACTGCAGGTAGTTGGTGTAGCGCTGGTGCAGGTACTTCAACGCGACGAGGTCGTCGAAGTGACGGCCGTAGAGTTTCTTCTGCTTCGAGATCGCCTGGATCTGGGACTCGATCGCGGTGAGGCGGCGCGATCCCTCGACCTGGCCGACCCCGTCGAGGCCCTGCGCGAAGGCCGCCAGCAGGTCGCCGACGGGATCGTTCTTCGCGAGTCCGAGCGAGAGGAATTGCCGGCGCGACTGCTCGAACAGGTCGGCGAGCCAGCTGATCGAATCGGTGGCGAGTTCGCGGTCGGCGCCGGTTTCGAACCGGGGGTGCAGCTCGTTCGCAAGCAGCTTTCCCCGCAGCGAGAACGGCAGCACGGCGGCGACGTCGTCGAGCCCCACGACGGCGACCCCCCGAAAGTAGGCCATGGCCTTCGCATACAGGATGAGCGACTGCAGGGCGCGGGCAGAGAGACTGTTGGTGGTCTGCGCTCCGAGATCGACCTGCAGGTCTGCTCCCGTGTTGCTGTCGATGACCTCGCCGACCTGGCCGCCCGACGTCGTGACCGTGTCTTTCGTGCGGTACTCGAAGCGGCGGCCGCCGTGCTGCACGAACTCGAACTGGCTCGCGAAGAACTCGAGCTGTCGACGTACACCGGCCGGCACAGGAACGGCCCGGATCGCCGCAGCGAGCTCATGCTGTTCGGCGGCGGTGAACACCAGCTCTGGCGGAACGTGGTCTTCGGGTTTCTCGCCCGCCTCGACGCGAGTGATCAGCTCGTCGAAGAACCGGCTGTTGAATCCCAGCGCGGCCACCGTGACGTCGACCCGGTCTTTGAGCGCCTGGATGACCGGGAACGTGCCACCGCCGGAATCGTCGTTGGCCGTGAAGAACCAGCTCTCGACCCCGGAGGAGGGAGCGGTCTGCAGCATCTGGTCGTAACTTTCGACGTAACCCTCGGCCACCATCGTGAGCAGCGCCGACTGGGTCTTCGTGGGAATGCGGTTGTACTCGTCGATGATCTTGACGGGCTTCGTCAGCCAGCCGCGCCAGGCGATCGTGATCTCGGGCAGGCTGGCGGCGTTGACCAGGTCGCGCGGGAGGGGCATGCCGACGAGGTCGCCGACCGTCAGTTGGGGCTGGCCCTGCTGCACGCTGCGCCGCACGTCGGCGGGCGCGGTTCCGGCGATCACGCCCATGAGTACCGCCAGGGTGGTCTTGCCTCGTCCCGGTCCGCCGACGAGCAGGCACTTTCCGCCCACCGCCGTGGTGAGCAGCGGCAGCAGCACGTTCGACGAGTACGACTGGTCGGTGGGCAGGTGCAGCTCGGCGCCGGCGTCGCCGAGCGCAAAACTCACCGGGGCGTCGAGCGAGAACTCGATGTCGTAGAAGGGCGAGATGACGGCCCGGTTGACGAGCCAGAAGTACACCCGGCGCAGCTTCTCGTCGAGGGTGACTTCGTCGTTCTGCTGCGGCGGTCGAAACAGGTCTTCGGCGGTCAGGCCAGGCCGGGATGCGCCGGTGCCGGTTCGCGTGGGGGACTCGGAGATCTTGTTCCAGCGATTGGGCATGGGCTCATTCTAGAAAGCTCCGAGCTTCGGCGGGCGAACGAGGCGGACTACGCCGCGCGCACGGGGCCGACGAGCGTCGACGTGCGCGGGGCGGCGTCGGTGACGGCCCTGGCGAGTTCGGCGGGCACATCGACGGTGTTGATCGGGGCGAGGGGGGTGCGAGACACGGGGGCCTCGGCGGCTCGGAAGACCCCATGGCTCGTCAGTGTCGACACGATGTCGCGGGCGACGGAGGCGGCCAGTACAGTGTGGAAGATGTCGTCGGTGTCGACCTCGGTGCGCCGGGTGATCGCGAATGAACCGTAAGGACCGAAGTTCTCCATGAGGGTCTGGTTCACCAGTTCGGAGAGCCGCTGCTGGTTCGCCTCGTCTTGCCGTTCTGCCTTCGCGCGTCGTCGCCATCCGAGCATTTTTCGCACCTTCCCACCACGTCGTAAGTGCAGTGTGCGCCGCGCGGCCGCGGATGCCCGGCAGACACGCCGCGATCCCGCCCGATAGGCGGGATCGCGGGCTGTGTCGACGGCTCTCGACAGGGGTGCCGCTAGAGCTTCGGTCGACCGGTCGGGTCTAGATCTTCGGATCGGATTTCCTCGGCCACGGCTCCGCCGTAGCCGTCGGTCTCGGGGTCGCCGTGCAGCCCGCCCGACAACGCGTACTCCTCCTCGGGCGAGAGTACGAGCTGCCGACGCCCCCACACGGCGAAGCCGATGAGGATCAGCGCGTAGACGATGACGATCGCGATGATCGCCGGCTGGAATGTGACGTTGAGGAGGAACCCCAAGAAGATGAGCGCCGAGATGACGCCGGCGATTACGGCGCCGGGGATGCCCCAGGGGCTCACGTAGGGACGCTTGGCATTCGGGAATCGCTTGCGCAGGATCACGAACGAGATCATCTGCAGCAGGTAGGCCACGACGGCACCCCAGACGGCGATGTTCAGGATGATCGCTCCCGCGACCGCTCCGGCGCCCTCCTCGTCGACCTTCGAGAGGATGTCGAGCACGATCAGCGCGATGAAGCCGATGATTGCTCCGACAGTGAGGGCGACCCACGGCGTCTGGCGCTTGCCCGTCAGCGAGAAGAACTTCGGATAGTAGCCGGCGCGCGAGAGCGAGTACATGTTGCGTCCGTAGGCGAACATGATGCCCTGCAGCGAGGCGAGCAGTCCGATCAGGGCGAAGAGCGCGAGCGCGGCGGCCGCCTGGTCGCCGACGATGGCGCGGAACCCGTCGAGCAGGGGCTCGGCCGAGACGCCCATCTTCTCTGATCCGATCACCCCCGTGTTGAGGAACAGGATGAGCAGGCCGGTGACGATCAGGGTGCCGCGTGCCCAGAAGCCGGCTTTGGGGATGTCGCGAACCGGGTTGTGCGCTTCTTCTGCGGCGAGCGGCAGCTCTTCGATGCCGAGGAAGAACCACATGGCGAACGGCAGCGCGAAGAGGATCGGAACGACGCCGTGCGGGAGGAAAGACGACTGGCCCGGGTCGGGCTCGATGTCGAAGAGGCTGTCCCAGCTGAAGAGGCCCGAGAAGGCGGCCATGGCCGAGAAGACGAGCAGGATGGCGATGGAGATGATCGAGACGACGATGGCGAACTTGAATGAGATCGCGGCTCCTGCGGCGTTCAGCGCGATAAACGCGACGTAGAGCACCAGCCACCAGATCCACATGGCGCCCGAGAGGTCGAAGCCGAGCAGCTCCGTCGTGATGCTGTTCGCGTACTGCGCCGAGAAGAACACGATCACGCCGGTGGTCGCGACGTACTCGATGGTCTCCGCGAGGCCGGTCACGAGTCCTCCCCACGGGCCCATCGCCGATCGGGCAAACGAGTACGCGCCCCCGGTGTGCGGCATGGCCGCGGCCATCTCGCCGATAGAGAAGATCATTCCGTAGTACATGACGATGAGCAGGGCGAAGGCGATGAGCATGCCGCCGAATCCGGCGAAGTCGATGCCGAAGTTCCAGCCCGAGAAGTCACCCGAGATGACGGCGGCGACGGCGAGGCCCCACAGGCCCCAGATTCCTGCCGATCTCTTGAGGGTGCGTTTCTCGAAGTAGCCGTCTGCGGCCTTGCTGTAGGTGACGCCCGAACGGCGGGTCTTGCTGTCGGTCACGTGGATCCTCCGGTAGCTCGTTGTCTCGGCAGTGCACAGCGGAATGCCCTCGGCTCCCTCGCACGAATTGACCACACACTAGCGTTCTATTGGTTGGTCGGCACCACCTTTGTGTGTAAATTGCGTGTAACGAACGCCGGGGGAAAGCCGATCACGCTGACTGGGCCGTGTGATGTAATGGTCGGGTCGACGGGGTTCCGCAACGCGGGGCCCGCCCGCGGCGACCATCGACGAAGGAGCACACCGTGGCATCCACCGCAGGAAATCTCACGCTCGACGCCCTCACGGCCCAGGTGTCGACCGGCGAGGTCGACACCGTCATCGTCGCCTTCACCGACATGCAGGGTCGCCTCGTGGGCAAGCGTCTCTCGGCCAGGCTCTTCGTGGAGGATGCGGCGTCGCACGGCGCGGAGTGCTGCAACTACCTGCTCGCGGTCGACGTCGAGATGAACACGGTCGACGGCTACGACATGTCGAGCTGGGAGCACGGCTACGGCGACATGGCGATGATGCCCGACATGTCGACGCTGCGTTCCATCCCCTGGCTGCCGGGCACGGCCATGGTCACAGCCGACCTGCACTGGCTCGACGAGACTCCGGTCGAGCCGTCGCCGCGCCAAATTCTGGCCGCTCAGATGTCGCGTCTCGCCGACCGAGGCCTCGAGGCCTTCGTCGCCACCGAGCTCGAGTTCATCGTCTTCGACGACAGCTATCGTTCGGCCTGGTCGAAGGGCTATCGCGAGCTGACCCCGGCGAGCGACTACAACATCGACTACGCGCTGCTGGCCTCCACGCGCATGGAACCGCTGCTGCGCGACATCCGGGTGTCGATGGACGGCGCGGGTATGTACTGCGAGGGCGTCAAGGGCGAGTGCAACTTCGGCCAGCAGGAGATCGGCTTTCGCTACGACGACGCGATGGTCACCTGCGACAACCACTCGATCTACAAGAACGGTGCGAAGGAGATCGCCGACCGGCACGGCAAGTCGCTCACCTTCATGGCCAAGTTCAACGAGCGCGAGGGCAACTCGTGCCACGTGCACATCAGCCTGCGCGGCACCGACGGCTCAGCCGTCTTCTCCGACACGGATGCCGAGAACGGCATGTCCACGATGTTCCGCCAGTTCATGGCCGGCCAGCTCAAGACCCTGCGCGAGCTGACGCTCTTCTTCGCGCCGAACATCAACTCCTACAAGCGTTACGTCGACGGCTCGTTCGCCCCGACGGCCGTCGCCTGGGGACTCGACAACCGCACGTGCGCCCTGCGTGTGGTGGGCAAAGGCCTGGGTATGCGGGTCGAGAACCGCGTGCCCGGCGGAGACGTGAACCAGTACCTCGCGACCGCGGCCCTCATCGCGGGCGGCCTGTATGGCATCGAGAACGAACTCGAACTCGAAGACGCGACCGAGGGCAACGCCTACACGTCGGGGGCACCGCGCGTTCCCACGAACCTGCAGGATGCGGCCGAACTGTTCGGATCATCGGAGATCGCCCGGGCCGCGTTCGGCGACGAGGTCGTCGACCACTATGTGAACAACGCCCGCGTCGAGCTCGCGGCCTTCGACTCCGCCGTCACCGACTGGGAGAGGGTTCGCGGTTTTGAGCGCCTCTGATCGCCTGCCCCTGATCGGGCTCACCACCTATCTCGAGCGCGCCAAGACCGGCGTGTGGGACGTGCCTGCCTCGTTTCTGCCGAAGGTCTACTTCGACGCGGTCGAGAAGGCGGGCGGCATCGCGGTGCTCCTGCCACCCCAGGCCATCAGCGACGCGATCGCCGACCGCCTGCTCGACTCGCTCGACGGCCTGATCCTCACGGGCGGCAAAGACATCGAGCCGGCGCGCTACGGCCAGGATGCGCACCCCGAGACCGACGAGCCGCGACCCGACCGCGACACCTGGGAGGACACGCTCCTTCGCCGTGCGATCGACCGCGAGATCCCCTTTCTCGGCATCTGCCGGGGCGCCCAGGTTCTGAACGTCGTACGAGGGGGAACCCTGCACCAGCACCTCCCCGATGTCGTAGGCGACCGCCGCTACCAGGCCGGCGAGGGACTCTTCAACCACGTCGAGGTCGACGTCGAGCAGGGATCGCGGCTGGCGACCCTGCTGGCGACCGACGACATAGACGTTCCCGTCTACCACCACCAGGCCATCGACGTGCTCGGCGAGGGCCTCGTCGTCACGGCTCGCACCGCCGACGGCACGATCGAGGCCGTGGAACTCGACGGCGTTCCGTTCGGTGTCGCCGTGCAGTGGCATCCCGAAGAGTCGGCCGACGACATCCGGCTGTTCGCGGGCCTCGTTCAGGCCGCCCGCGAATATCGAGCAGAACAGAAGAGCGAGCGCGCATGAGCAGCTACACCGTGATCAACCCGGCGACAGAAGAGGCCGTCACCGATGTCGAGCTCTTCGACGTCGAGGGCACCGACGACGCCATCGCGCGGGCGGCGGATGCGCAGAAGGCGTGGGCGCGCCGCGCTCCCGCCGACAGGGCCCAGGCCCTGCGCGACTTCGCGGCCGCGGTCGACGCGAACATGGAGGCCCTCGCCCGGCTGGAAACGCTGAACTCCGGCCATCCGATCGGCCAGGCACGGTGGGAGGCGGGCCACGTGCGCGACGTGCTCACCTACTACTCGGCCGCCCCCGAGCGGCTGTTCGGCAGGCAGATCCCGGTCGCCGGCGGACTCGACGTCACATTCCACGAGCCCCTCGGCGTGGTCGGCGTCATCACCCCGTGGAACTTTCCGATGACCATCGCCGCGTGGGGATTCGCCCCGGCGCTCGCGGCGGGCAACGCCGTGGTGCTGAAGCCGGCCGAGTGGACCCCGCTGACCTCGGTGAGGCTCGCCGAGATCGGGCGTGAGTCGGGGCTGCCCGACGGGCTGTTCCAGGTTCTCCCGGGCCACGGCCAGATCGTCGGCGATCGCTTCGTCACGAATCCCACGGTGCGCAAGGTCGTCTTCACGGGCTCGACCGCGGTGGGCAAGAAGATCATGGCGGGCAGCGCCGCGCAGGTGAAGAGGGTGACCCTCGAGCTCGGTGGCAAGAGCGCCAACATCGTCTTCGCGGATTCCGACCTCGAGAAGGCGGCAGCCTCGGCGCCAGCGGGCGTTTTCGACAACGCGGGGCAGGACTGTTGCGCGCGCAGCCGCATCCTCGTCGAGCGCAGCGCCTACGAGCGCTTCTTGGAGTTGCTCGAACCCGCAGTCGCGAACGTGGTCGTGGGCGACCCCAACGACGAGGCCACAGAGATGGGCCCCCTCGTCTCGGCGAAGCACTTCGCCGCGGTGAGCGACTACGTGCCCGACGACAGCCAGGTCGCGTTCCGGGGATCGGCACCGGCGGGTCCGGGATTCTGGTTTCCGCCGACCGTGCTGACACCCGGACGCACGGATCGCACCGCAACCGAGGAGATCTTCGGTCCGGTCGTGACCGTGCTTCCCTTCGACGACGAGGCCGACGCCGTCTCCTTGGCGAACGCGACGGAGTACGGGCTGTCGGGATCGATCTGGACCCGCGACGTGGGCCGTGCCCTGCGCGTCTCCCGGGGCGTCGAGGCGGGAAACCTCTCTGTGAACTCGCACTCGTCTGTGCGCTACAGCACCCCGTTCGGCGGCTTCAAGCAGTCGGGCCTCGGCCGGGAACTCGGCCCCGACGCGCCCCTGAGTTTCACCGACACCAAGAACGTCTTCATCGCCGTAGAGGAGCTCTCATGACCGACCTGCCCACCATCGACCTCACCAAGCGCCTCGCGGGCAAGGTCGCGGTGATCACGGGCGGCGCCAGCGGCATCGGCTTCGCCACAGCCCGTCGGTTCGCCGCCGAGGGCGCCACCGTCGTCATCGGTGATCTGGATGCCGCATCGGGCGAGCGCGCGGCCCAGGCCGTCGGCGGCCTCTTCGTGCAGGTGAACGTCACCGATGAGGCCCAGGTCGACAACCTCTTCGCGGTCGCCTTCGACACCTACGGCTCCGTCGACGTGGCCTTCAACAACGCCGGCATCTCGCCGCCCGACGACGACTCCATCGAGACCACCGAGCTCCCTGCGTGGGAGAAGGTGCAAGACGTGAACCTCAAGTCGGTGTACCTGTGCTCGCGTGCCGCGCTGCGCTACATGGTTCCGCAGAAGCGGGGATCGATCATCAACACCGCCTCGTTCGTGGCCGTGATGGGATCGGCGACCTCGCAGATCTCGTACACCGCGTCGAAGGGCGGCGTGCTCGCCATGTCGCGCGAGCTGGGAGTGCAATTCGCCCGCCAGGGCATCCGGGTCAACGCCCTCTGCCCGGGGCCGGTGAACACGCCGCTGTTACAGGAGCTGTTCGCCAAAGACCCCGCCCGCGCGCAGCGCCGCCTGGTTCACATTCCCCTCGGCCGGTTCGCCGAGCCGGAGGAACTCGCCGCCTCGGTCGCATTCCTCGCGAGCGACGACTCGTCGTTCATCACGGGCTCGACCTTTCTCGTCGACGGCGGAATCAGCTCTGCCTACGTGACGCCCGAATAGATCGCGATCGCGATGACCGATTTCGCAGACGGCTCGCATCCGGATGCCGCGGGCCTGGCCGGCGACGCCCTGTTGCGCCGGGTGCGCACCGGCAACGCGTTCGAAGACACCGTGTCGAGGCTGCTTCAGACCATTCGGCTCGGAGTCGTCTCGCCAGGGGAGGCGCTGCAGAGCGAACGCGACCTCGCGGTGCGATTCGGGGTGAGCCGCGACACGGTGCGCGAGGCCATCAAGGCGCTCGCGGATGCCGGATTCCTCGTCTCGCGGCGCGGACGCTACGGCGGAACGTTCGTGAGCGATCGCGTTCCGCTCGTCGGTCTGAGCGGTGTGCTCGACGACACTGCGGCGGAGTCCGAATCGGTGACGCCCGAAGACCTCGACGACGTGCTCGGGCTGCGCGGCATCCTCGAGGTGGGCGCGGCCCGGGCCGCCGCGGATCGCGCGCTGACGAAGGCGCAGCGTGAACTGCTGTGGACGAGCCTTCGGGAGACCGGCGATGCCGCTGTCGACGATTACCGTCGGCTGGACTCCCGGCTGCACCTCGCCATCGGAGAGCTCGTCGGCGTTCCCTCGTTGATGCCGCTGCTCGCCGACAACCGCATGAGGATCAACGAGTTCCTCGACCGCATTCCGCTTCTCGAACGCAACATCGCACACTCGAACGAGCAGCACGAACAGCTCGTGCTCGCGATCCTCACCGGCGATGTTGAGGGGGCTGCGACCACGATGCGTGAGCACCTCGAGGGCTCGGAGGCCCTGCTTCGCGGCTTCCTGGCCTGAACGCAGCCGTCCAGGGAACGAGGACCGCACCGTCGACTCGCCCCGAACGCACGAATTGCCAAATCGACTCGGCGCAGACGTACCGAAAAGGCGTGACGTGCACGCTTCTGCGACGAGTGGATGTCGCCCTCACTGTTGTGCGAGTGCGTCTGCCCACGCATCGTGATGTCGCGCAACGTAAGCGGCGGTGTCGCGCCAGAAAGCTCCGTGGCCTTCTGCGAACATCGTGGCCCACGGCTCTCGGCCGGTGTCGGCCGAGCTTCGCAGCAGCTCGTGCATCGCAGCGGTGCGTTGGGCCATCGCTCTGGGCAGTTGAGCGCGTAGGGTCGGACCGGCTCCGTAACCGTCGACGAGATCACGCAGTCGTGCAGCAGCCTCTGTGACAGGTTCGCCGTCTACGAGCGAGCTGAACGATTGAGCGGAGTAGGCCAAATCCCAGACGCGCGTGCTGGGTCCGGCACCGTCCCAGTCGATGAAGACCCAACGGTCGCCCATCACCAGGTTCCACGGGGCGAGATCGTTATGGCAGATCAGGTCGGGCGACGGTGCGGGCAGCACCGTGTTGTATGTTCCGGCAGACGGCACCGGAACCTGCTCGCTGGCATCGTGGATTGCGCGGACCATTCGTCCGACCCGTCGCAGCGCGCACGGATCAAGTGGCAACTGTTCGATGGCGAGTCGCCCGGCACATACTCGACCATCTGCCTGCCCTCGGCGTCCCGGCCGATCGGCCGGGGAACATCAACGCCCGATGATCGAAGCGTGACGAGATAGGCGTGCACTGCGGGAGTGCTTTCTTCCCAAGCCTTGCGAACCGAATCGCCCACCCGAACTACCCGTCCGGAGGCATTGCCTCCGGCCAGCTCCTCTTCATGTTCCTGATCGCGATCCACAAAAAACAGAGTAGGACCTGTGGTACATGCTGCCATGGACAGGCTCAGGGAACGACGAGGTTATTTCGCCTCGAGCTCGCGGGCGTCGTCGTCTGCCTGCAGCACACTTCCGATGGCGAGGGCGACGGTGATGCCCCAGCTCACCCACATCAGCACGAGGCGCCAGTCGCGCGGCCCTTGCCTGGTGGTCTGCAGTACCGACCAGGCGCCGACGACGGCGCCGATAACACTCGAGTTGAAGATGAATTTGCGCATGCGTGCCTCCGGGGTCAGAACAACAGATTAGCCGCTTGGATCGGCTGGTAGCCTGATCACTGGTCTACACGGTCGGCGCCACAGCCGGTCGCAATCGAGGAGTTCACCATTTTCATGGACGAGGCCACATCGCGGTCGAACACCCCTGCTGAAACCTACGACCTCGTGGTCGTGTCGAACAGGCTTCCGGTAGATAAAGTGACGCACCCCGACGGCAGCGTCGAGTGGCGAACATCTCCGGGTGGCCTCGTGACCGCCCTCGAGCCCGTGATGAAGCGCGCCGACGGGGCCTGGGTCGGGTGGGCAGGCGTCGCAGACGACGAGTCCGAGCCATTCGAGCACGACGACATCTCGATCGTTCCCGTCACCCTGACGGCAGACGATGTCGAGAACTACTACGAGGGTTTCTCCAACGACACGCTGTGGCCGCTGTATCACGACGTGATCGCGCCGCCCACCTACCACCGCGAGTGGTGGGAGTCGTACGTTCGCGTCAACCAGCGGTTCGCAGAGAGGGCGGCGTCGGCCGCGGCCGCCGACGGCACAGTCTGGGTTCAGGACTACCAGTTGCAACTCGTGCCCACGATGCTGCGAGAGCTGCGCCCCGACCTCACGATCGGTTTCTTCAACCACATTCCGTTTCCCGCATACGGCATCTTCTCGCAGCTTCCCTGGCGTGCCCAGATCATCGAAGGCCTCCTCGGAGCAGATGTGATCGGGTTCCAGCGTGCCGCCGACGCCGGTAATTTCACCCGCGCCGTGCGTCGCCTGCTCAGCTACACGACACGGGGAACGGCCATCGACGTTCCGATCGACGACGTGGTGTCGGAGTCGATCGAACGGGCCCGCGTCTCGACGTCGAAAAGGGGCAGCCTCGTGCGCACGGTGCACGCGCGGCACTTTCCGATCTCAATCGACACGCAGAGCTTCGAAGACCTCGCGCGCCGTCCAGACATCCAGGCCCGCGCGATCGAGATCCGAGCGGGACTCGGCAATCCGAAGGTCGTGATGCTGGGGGTCGACCGACTCGACTACACCAAGGGAATCGGCCATCGTCTCAAGGCTTTCGGCGAGTTGCTCGCCGACGGCGCAGTGTCGGTCGAAGACGTGACCCTCGTGCAGGTCGCGAGTCCCAGCCGCGAACGCGTCGCGGCCTACCAGCAGTTGCGCGACGAAGTCGAGCTCACGGTCGGGCGCATCAACGGCGACTACTCGAGCATCAGCCATACCGCCATCAGCTACCTGCACCAGGGGTACCCCCGAGAAGAGATGGTTGCGCTCTACCTCGCCAGCGACGTGATGCTCGTGACCGCCCTCCGCGACGGCATGAACCTCGTGGCCAAAGAATACGTGGCCAGTCGCTTCGACAACGACGGGGTGCTCGTGCTCAGCGAGTTCGCCGGCGCCGCCGACGAACTCAAGAGTGCCCTGCTGGTGAACCCGCACGACATCGACGGTCTGAAGGAGTCGATCCTCGAGGCGATCGAGATGACGAAGAGCGAACGCACGAGACGCATGCGGGCGCTGCGCAAACGGGTGCGCGACTACGACGTGTCGCGCTGGTCCACCGCCTTCCTGTCGGCCCTGACCGACCCGACCGGCGCGCCGTCGTACGTCACGACCAAGTGGGGAGCATCCGACCGATGAGCGTCGCAGCGAGCACCGCGGGCCGTGGCAGCGCATCGGGCACGCAGCCCGATGACGCCGATGAACTGATCGGTCGCCTGCGCGAACTCGCCCGCACAGAACGCCTGCTCGTGGCGCTCGACTTCGACGGCACCCTTGCGCCCGAGGTCGACGTTCCGAGCCACGCACGCGCGCTTCCCGAGGCCAGGCGCGCCGTGCTCGACCTGCTGAAGCTCGAGAAGACTCGCGTGGCGCTCATCTCGGGGCGCGCGATGGAGAGCCTCGAAGAGGTGAGCGCCCTGCCCGACGACGTGCTGCTCGTCGGTTCGCACGGCGTCGAGATCCGCCTCGACAGTCCCACCCGGCTCACGCTCGACACCTCCGAACTCGCCCAGGTCGACGTGTTGAGCGGTGTTCTCGAAGACGTCGCCGACAAGGTCGACGACGTCTGGATCGAGACGAAGCCCGCGGGCTTCGCCCTGCACACCCGTCTCGCCTCCGAGGAGGGCAGTCGTCAGGCCCACCTCATGGCGCTCGCCGAGACGCAGTCCGAGATCGAGGGCCTCACGGTGCGCGAGGGCAAGAA
>NZ_CAXVWM010000046.1:0-2972 GCF_964263775.1 Agreia sp.
GCGTTCTTCGACGGGCGCTTCCTCGGGTACTCCGACTTTCTCGTGCGCGACGACGACGGGGCAGAGGGAGACGAGCCCGCCTATTCCGACGGTGCTGGCCCCGCCTACGCGGTATACGACACGAAGCTCGCCCGCAAGGCCAAGATCACGGCGCTGCTGCAGCTCGCCGCCTACGCCGACCAGCTGCAGCAGAACGGCATCCCCACCAGCGAGACCGTGCACCTCATCCTGGGCACCGGCAAGACGACCTCGCACCGGCTTCGCGACATCCTGCCCGTCTACCGTCGTCGGCGGGCCCGGCTGCAGCAGCTCATCGACGACCGGGTCGCCGACTTCGAGGCCACCGCCTGGGGTGATCCGCGTTACACGGCGTGCGGGCGCTGCGCCGCCTGCGCCGTCGAGGTCGAGCGAACCCACGACGTGCTGCAGGTGGCGGGCATGCGGCTCACGCAACGAGCGCGCCTGCGGGCCGCGGGCATCCAGAGCATCGGCGATCTGGCCGCGACGGCCGGGCCGGTGGCCGGGCTCGCGCAGTCGACGCTTGTCTCGCTCGCCGGGCAGGCGCGAATGCAGCTCGTGGCCCCCGCGCCGGGGCAGGCCCTGAGCTGGCAGATTGCCGATCCGGCGCCGCTCGCCGCGATACCGGCGCCCGACGCCGGAGACATCTTCTTCGACTTCGAGGGCGATCCGCTCTACCAGGAGGGCTCCGCCTGGGGGCTCGACTACCTGTTCGGGCTCGTCGAACCCGACGAGACCTTCGTGTCGTTCTGGGCGCACGACTTGGCCGAGGAGCGGCAGGCGCTCATCGACTTTCTCGACTACGTCGCCGAGCGTCGTGCCCGGCATCCGCTCATGCACATCTACCACTACGCCTCGTACGAGCGCACCCACCTGCTCACACTCGCGGCTCGGCACGGGGTCGGCGAAGACTCCGTCGACGACCTGCTTCGCCAGAACGTCCTCGTCGACCTCTATCCGATTGTGCGGCAGGGCATGCGCATCGGCACGCACAGCTACTCGCTCAAGAAGCTCGAGCCGCTCTACATGGGCGACGCCGAACGCGACGGGGTGGCCAATGCGGCCGATTCCATCACCGAATACGTGCGATCGCGCGAGCTGCTCGCCGCTGGCGACGTCGAGGCGTCGGCCCGGGTGCAGAACGACATCGCGCGGTACAACACCTACGACTGCGTCAGCACGCTGCGACTGCGCGACTGGCTGCTCGAGCGGGCGGCCTCCGTCTCGCGCGAGTTCATTCCCGAGGCGGGCGGCCGTCTTCCGTTCGATCTGCCAGACCGCGAGCCCGACCCGGTCTACCTCGCCCTGTCAGAGTTGTCTTCGAGGGTGCCGCTCGCAGAACGCACGTCCGACGACACGGCGCTCGCCCTGGCAACCGCCGCCATCGACTATCACCGGCGCGAGCAGAAGTCGTTCTGGTGGCAGCACTTCTCCCGGCTCACCGGCCCCGTCGACGAGTGGGCCGACACCCGCGACGTGCTCGTGGTCACCGAGGCCGTCGTGCTGCGCGACTGGTTTCGCGAGGGCAAGCAACGCAGCGATCGGCGTCGACTCGGGCTTCGAGGAATCCTCGCGCCGGGCAGCGCGATCAAGCCGGGGCAGAATCCGTTCATCCTCTACGACGCGCCTTACCCGCCCATCTTGCGCGGTCGCGAACCGGGCGCCCGAACCGCGCACAGCAGAACCGCCGTGGTCGAGCTGCTCGACGATGGCACCATCGTGGTCGACGAGCTGCTCGAGAAAGACGCGCCGCACTACGACGAGCTGCCCGTCGCGCTGACGCCCGGCACGCCTCCGCCGCCCGGAACCCAGGTCGACGCCATCGCCGAGTGGGGTCGTGCGATCCTCGATGCGCATCCCGTTCCCCTCGCCGACCCCGCCTACGACGTACTGCGCCGTGTGCCGCCGCGCGCCACTCTCGCGCCAGTCGTCGACGCCGACGGGGAGGGCGACGTGGCCTCGGCCCTCGTCGCATCGCTGCTCACGCTCGACCGCTCGTACCTCGCCGTGCAGGGTCCTCCGGGAACGGGCAAGACCTACACCGGCTCGCATGTGATCGCCCGGCTCGTGCACGAGCACGGGTGGAAGATCGGTGTCGTCGCCCAGTCGCACGCGGCGGTCGAGAACATGCTGCGCGCCGTCGTGGCAGCGGGCGTCGACCGCAGCCTCGTGGGCAAGAAGGCCTCGGGCGCCCCGGCCGCCGCCCCGGCCGCCGCCTCGACTGACGCCGACGACCAAGACTTCACGGTGCTCTCGCCCACGGCCTTCGCGGGCTTCACGTCGAAAGACGGCGGCTACGTCGTCGGCGGAACGGCGTGGGACTTCAGCAACGCCTCCCGCATCCCGAGGCAGTCGCTCGATCTGCTCGTCGTCGACGAGGCGGGCCAGTTCTCGCTGGCCTCAACCATCGCGTCGGCGGTCGCAGCGAAGCGACTGCTGTTGCTCGGCGACCCGCAGCAGCTGCCCCAGGTGAGACAGGGCATCCACCCCGAGCCGGTCGACGAATCGGCGCTCGGCTGGCTGTCGGCCGGGCACGACGTGCTTCCGCCCGAGTTCGGCTATTTTCTCGCCACCTCGTGGCGCATGCACCCCGCGGTCTGCGCGCCGGTGTCCGAGCTGTCTTACGAGGGGCGGCTGGTGTCGCACGCCTCCGATCGCCGGCTCGACGGGATCGAGCCGGGGCTGCACGCTGTTCCCGTCGATCACTCCGAGCGGTCGACGTCGTCTCCCGAAGAGGCCGACGGCGTGGCCGAGGTGGTCGCATCCGTTCTCGGTCGCACCTGGTGGTCCGGAGGGGTCTCTCGACCCCTCGTCGAGTCCGACGTGATCGTGGTGGCGCCCTACAACGCGCAGGTCGAGCTGCTCAGGCTGCGGCTCGCGGCAGCGGGCTACAGCTCCATTCCCGTGGGAACGGTCGACAAGTTCCAGGGCCGCGAGGCGGCGGTCGCCATCGT
>NZ_CAXVWM010000047.1:0-20296 GCF_964263775.1 Agreia sp.
CGATGTCGGCTCGTCGCATCCTGGGGCTGGAGTAGGTCCCAAGGGTTGGGCTGTTCGCCCATTAAAGCGGTACGCGAGCTGGGTTTAGAACGTCGTGAGACAGTTCGGTCCCTATCCTCTGCGCGCGCAGGAAATTTGAGAGAATCTGACCCTAGTACGAGAGGACCGGGTTGGACGAACCTCTGGTGTGTCAGTTGTTCCGCCAGGAGCACCGCTGATTAGCTACGTTCGGACTGGATAACCGCTGAAAGCATCTAAGCGGGAAGCCGTTCTCGAGATGAGATTTCCATACCATTCATGGTGAGAGACTCCCAGCCAGACTACTGGGTTGATAGGCAGGATGTGGAAGTAGGGACTAAAGACCTACGGAGCTGACCTGTACTAATAAGTCGATAACTTGATAACACCCCAAAACTGCGAAAAAACACTGCTTGCGTCCACTCTGTGGTTCTCGATGTACGGTCGAGAACCAAACACACACAACACCACCCCCCCACACACACGTGTCGAAAGGGATGGATCGTTGATGTCTGTTTGAAACTTCTAGATACATCTCTAGTGTTTCGGCGGCCATAGCGAGAGGGAAACGCCCGGTCACATTCCGAACCCGGAAGCTAAGACTCTCAGCGCCGATGGTACTGCAAGGGGGACCTTGTGGGAGAGTAGGACACCGCCGGACTCCAATTAAACGAATGGCCATTCCCACCACGGGAATGGCCATTCGTGTTTAACCATTCGCAACTGACTCGCGATCGACCGCGAGGCGCCGCGGCTCTTGCACCGTGTACCGTGTGCGAAGGGTCGAATGCGCTCGTGCGTCGAGCGTGCGCCCCGTCAGCCAACTACACAGCACTCAGAACACGCCGAACGATCAGTTTTGCGCGAGGAGATTTTCATGACCGATTCACCTGATCGCGGTCCACAGCGACCCGGACGACGAGACGATTCTCCCCGGCAGAACAGCGGTCCGCATGCAGGAAGGCCCTCCGGCTCGGATCGGCCGAATCGCGACGGCGACCGCCCCCAACGGGACCGGCCAGTGCGCGGCGGACGTCCCGACAGGGGATCGGATCGAAAGCTGTGGACGAGCGGTGGCAAGCCGGCTCGCAACGATCGTGACGCTCGTGCGCGCGAGGCGGAACTGAGTGAGGAAGAGAAGCAGGCGCGCGCCCTGCGGGCTGTGCGACCTCGCCACGATGACCCGGAGATTCCCGAAGGCGTCACCGCGCGTGACCTCGACAAGGGGGCCCGGAACGAGCTCAAGACACTGAGCAAAGAGAATGCCGAGGGAGTCGCCCAGCATCTCGCGATGGCCGCCCGGCTGATCGAGTCCGATCCCGAGTTGGCGCACCGGCATGCCACCTCCGCCGCCCGGCGGGCGGGGCGCATCGGCATCGTACGCGAGACCCTGGCGATCACGGCGTACGCGACGGGCGACTTCGCCCTGGCGATCCGCGAACTTCGTACCTACCGCCGCATCTCGGGATCGAACGAGCAGCTCGCGCTGATGGTGGACAGTGAACGAGGTGTGGGCAGACCCGACCGCGCCCTCGAGGTCGGTCGTTCGGTGCAGCGATCGGAGTTGTCCTCCGCCGCCCAGGTCGCTGTCGCCATCGCGATGAGCGGTGCTCGCCTCGACCTGGGCCAGACCGAGGCCGCATTGGACGAGCTGGACATCGCCCAGCTGAACCCTGACGTGGCGTACTCGTACAGTGCGGACCTGTTCTCGGCCTATGCAGATGTTCTCGAAGACCTGGGCAGGGCCGACGAGGCCGAATCCTGGCGGGATCGCGCTGCCCGGGCCGATGCCGCCCTGGGTGACGACGATGGCGACCTCGTCGAGGTCTACGAGGAAGACATCATCTTCGACTCGGTCGACGACGTGCTTGCGGATGCCAGCGCGGACAGCCGGACCGGGGACAACGGCGATGAACCTGTTCGCCCGTCGGAGTCGTAGCGTGGCGACCCCGCTCGATGGAGTGGACACTGTTCTGGCAGACCTCGATGGAGTCGTCTATCAGGGACCGAACGCGATTCCGTTCGCCGTCGAATCTCTGTCGCGAGTCTCCGCATCCGGCACCCGAATCGGCTACATCACCAACAATGCGTCGAGAACCGATGAGCAGGTCGCACAGCACCTGTCGAGCTTCGGCCTCGACGTCGAGGCGCGCGATGTGGTGACCAGTCCCCAGGCCGCCGTCCGTCTCTTGGCAGACCTCGTCGAGCCAGGGTCGCTCATCCTCGTTGTCGGCGGTGAGGGCCTCGTCGACGAGTTGGACAAGGCCGGGTTCGGCGTGACCCGCGAATCCGCTGACGAGCCCGCCGCCGTCATCCAGGGCTTCTCTCCCGAGGTGGGATGGAAGCAGCTGGCGGAAGCGAGCTTCGCGCTGCACCGCGGCATTCCCTGGGTCGCGACGAACACGGACTGGACCATCCCCGTTGCCGGTGGCATCGCCCCGGGGAACGGCACGCTGGTCTCGGCCGTGCACACCGCCGTCGGGCGCCTTCCCGTGGTCGCCGGCAAACCCGAGATCGCCATTTTCGACGAAGCGCGACGGCGCTTCGAGACCGTGTCTCCGCTCTTCGTCGGCGACAGGCTCGACACCGACATCCTCGGCGCCAACCGGGCCGGGATGCCGGTCGCCCACGTGCTGACCGGCGTGGACACTGCCAAGCAGCTTCTGTCGGCGAAGCCCGATGAGCGTCCTCAGTTCATCCTCGACGACCTTCGCGGACTGTTCGAACCGTACCCGCAGACGACGATCTCCAAGGACTCGCTGACTGCGACGGTTGGTGGCGCGAAGGTACTGCTCCGGGGCAACGATGTGGTCGTGGCATCGGCCGGCGACGATCGCACTGACCTGCTGCGCGCCGCGTGCGCGGTCATTTGGAACTCCGGTCGTGCCATCTACGGACTTCAGGTTCCCGAAGAGCTCTACGCGGGGTGAGACCTATGGCGGCGCTACGCTGGAACCTGTGACTGACACCGATCCTGAGACGTCGAACGCGCTTCTCCCGCGCCTGCGGGTGATCGAAGAGCAGCCCCTCGATGCGCGGGCAGACGCATACGTGCAGCTGCACGACGCGCTGCGAGTGCGCCTCGAGGGCGGGGACGCTCTCCTCGATGACTGAGTCACGACTCGATGCCGCCCTGTCGGCCACGGGCCTCGCCCGGAGTCGTACCCACGCCGCGCAACTCATCGCAGACGGAATGGTTCGCGTCGACGGCGTGGCGCAGGTCAAGGCGTCTCACCGGGTCCGCGAGGGTCAGGCGCTCTCCGTCGACGGTGACGACGGGTATGTGAGCCGGGCGGCCGGCAAACTCGTGGCGGCACTGGATGCCTTTCCAGATGTGGTCGTCGACGGCCGGCTCGCGCTCGACGCGGGCGCGTCGACGGGAGGATTCAGCCAGGTGCTGCTCGAGCGTGGTGCGAGGCAGGTTATCGCTCTCGATGTGGGGCACGGGCAGCTCGCCCCAGTGGTCGCGGACGATCCTCGGGTGCGAGTCGTCGAAGGCTTCAACGTGCGCTTCGCCACGCCGGAGGCGTTGAGCGCGGCCGCTCGGGTCGCCGAGTCCCCGTCACTCGTCGTGGCGGATCTGTCGTTCATCTCCTTGGCAACCGTCCTCCCGGCCCTGCAGTCGGTGGCGACGCCGAGCGCGGATTTCGTTCTGCTCGTCAAGCCGCAGTTCGAGGTCGGCCGCACCGGCATCCGAGAAGGCATCGTCAAGAATTCGGGATTGAGAGGCGAGGCGGTGGCGGGCGTTCTGTGGAGTGCCTTCGACTTGGGCCTCGGCACGGCGGGCATCACGCCCTCCCCAGTCGTCGGTGCGGCGGGAAACAAGGAGTACCTGATCTGGTTGAGCGCGATTGTCGGAGGCAATCCGACAGAATGGTTGGATCGCGTGACCAGAATGACGGGAGTCTGAGAATGGCGAGCCAGCGCAATATCCTCGTGGTGCTGCACACCGGCCGCCGAGACTCCGTCGACGCGGCGGTGCGCGTCTGCGCGCAGCTGCACGAAGCCGGAGTGAGGGCGGTCATCGCGCCTCAAGAGCTCGACGATGTCGGCGCCTATCCCGAGCAGCTCGCAGGGATGCCCGTTCTCGGCGTCGACGTAGACACGGCCGACCTCGAGCTCGTCATCGTGCTGGGCGGAGATGGAACAATTCTTCGTGCCGCCGAGCTGGTGCGCGGGTCCGCTGTTCCTCTACTCGGCGTCAACCTGGGCCACGTCGGATTCCTCGCCGAAAGTGAGCGCGAAGATCTCACCGAGTCGGTTCGACGGGCGCTCGCGCGCGACTATCACGTCGAAGAGCGCATGACCCTGTCGGTTCGGGTCAAGGTCGACTCCAAAGTGGTCTACGAGACCTGGGCGCTCAACGAGGCGACGGTCGAGAAGGCCAGCCGTGAGCGAATGCTCGAGGTCGTGATGGAGGTCGACGGCCGGCCGTTGTCGAGCTTCGGATGCGACGGTGTCGTGATGTCGACGCCGACGGGGTCGACGGCCTATGCGTTCTCGGCCGGAGGTCCCATCGTCTGGCCCAGCCTCGATGCACTGCTCATGGTGCCGCTCAGTCCTCATGCCCTGTTCGCACGTCCCCTCGTGGTCGGTCCCGATTCCGCCCTGGCGGTCGAGGTCCTTCCCCGCACACAAGGCACGGGTGTCCTGTGGTGCGACGGCAGGCGTACCCACGATCTTCCCTTGGGCGCGCGTGTGGTGGTGCGCCGGTCGCCGACTCCCGTGAGGCTGGCGCGGCTGCACCTCGGGCCGTTCTCGGATCGGCTCGTGGGCAAGTTCAACCTGCCCGTCACAGGATGGAGAGGCCCCGCGACCCGTGATTAACGAGATCTCCATTCGTGACCTCGGCGTCATCGACGATGCCGTGCTTCCCCTCGGCCCCGGCTTCAACGCCGTGACGGGCGAGACAGGAGCCGGCAAGACGATGGTCGTCCAGGCCCTTGGGCTCGTCCTCGGTGCACGCGCCGATTCCGGAACGGTCCGAAGTGGCAGCAAGCAGGCCTCCGTCGAGGGTCGATGGCTCGTTCCCGCGTCGGGCGAGGTCGCGATCCGGGTGAAGGACGCCGGGGGAGACCTCGACCTTCAGGGCAGCGACCTGGCGGAGCTCATCCTGCTGCGCACTGTCTCGAGCGAAGGCCGCAGCCGGGCCGTCGTCGGAGGTCGGGGCGCACCCGCCAGCCTTCTCGCCGAGCTCGGCGAGCATCTCATCGTGGTTCATGGGCAAGCAGACCAGATGAGGCTGACCTCGTCGGCCGAGCAGCGCTCGGCCCTCGACCGATTCGCCGGCGAGACGGTCGCGGGTGTCTCAGCGCGGTACTCGGGTGTTTTCAGCCAGGCCCGCGCCGCCCGAGCGGAGCTCGCGCGGCTCGTCGAGGAGCGCGACGAACGCGCGAGAGAGGCCGAGGGGCTCCGGGTCGCCCTGGCCGAGATCGACGACGTCGCCCCGGTCGATGGCGAAGACATCGAACTCGTGGAGCGCGCTGAGAAGCTCACCAACCTCGAAGACCTGCGGCTGGCGGCCGAAGAGTCTCGCGATCTCGTCTCGAGCGAAACCGGCGACTCGCACCCCGACATCATCGGACTCCTCGAGAATGCGCGTCGCCAACTCGAACGGGTCGCACCGCATGACGCGGCTCTGCAGCCCATCGTGGAGTCGTTGGCCAGCGCCGGGTTCCTCGTCGCCGAGGTGTCCACCCAGCTGTCGAGCTACCTCGCTTCGCTCGATGCAGATGGGGCAGCAGAGCTCGAATCGATTCAGCAGCGACGCGCGTCGCTGGCAGTACTGGCCAGAAAATACGGACCGGAACTCGGCGATGTCATCCGGTTCGGCGAGGCCGCCGGTCCGAGACTGCTCGAGCTCGACAACGATTCCGAACGCATCGAGCAGCTCGGCGCCGAACTCGAGGATCTCGATACGCGGTCTGTTGCACTGGCCACCGAACTCACCTCCGCGCGAACGGAGGCGGCCATCGCACTGTCATCGCGGGTGACCGACGAACTCGCCGCGCTGGCCATGCCCACGGCCCGGCTGGTCATCGAGATATCGGCCAGAGACGAGCTGACGGCCTCGGGAGCGGACGCGATAACCTTCCTGCTGCAGCCCCACGGCGGCAGCACTCCGCGTCCGTTGGCCAAGGGCGCCTCGGGCGGCGAGCTCTCGCGCGTGATGCTCGCCATCGAAGTCGTCCTCGCCGCCACCGATCCTGTTCCCACCTTCGTTTTCGACGAGGTCGACGCCGGAATCGGAGGGGCGGCCGCCATCGAGATCGGACGCCGACTCGCGCTTCTGGCCGAGACGTCGCAGGTGATCGTCGTCACGCACCTCGCCCAGGTCGCAGCGTTCGCCACGAACCACCTGAGTGTCGTCAAAGACTCGTCGGGTGCGGTCACTGCGTCGAGCGTCACACAGCTCGACGGCGACGCGAGGGCGGCAGAGATGGCCCGTCTTCTCTCCGGTCTTCCCGATTCGAAGAGTGGTCTCGAACATGCCCGCGAGCTGCTCGAGCTCGCGTCTTCGGGGTAGCACGGCTCGATCGGCACGCCCGCCGAGCGAGATCCGCGGGTCACACCGCCCGCAGCGACTGTTAGGATGAAACTCCGTGGCAGATGGTCAAAAAACCCAGGTCCTTTCCGGCTCGTCGATGGCATCCCAGGCGGGCGCTCCGGTGACCGACCTCCCCTCGATTTCGAACACCCCGACGAAGCACATCTTCGTCACGGGCGGCGTGGTATCCAGTCTCGGCAAGGGCCTCACCGCCGCGAGTCTTGGCAACCTGCTCACGGCTCGTGGGCTGCACGTCGTGATGCAGAAGCTCGACCCCTACCTCAATGTGGATCCGGGAACGATGAACCCGTTCCAGCACGGAGAGGTCTTCGTGACCGACGACGGCGCAGAGACCGACCTCGACATCGGTCACTACGAGCGCTTCCTCGACATCAACCTCGACCAGGCGGCCAACGTCACGACGGGGCAGATCTACTCGACCGTCATCGCCAAAGAGCGACGCGGCGAATACCTCGGCGACACGGTGCAGGTCATCCCGCACATCACCGACGAGATCAAGCGGCGCATGCGCCTCCAGGCCGAGCAGCCCGCAGACGGTTCAGCCAGACCCGATGTGATCATCACGGAGATCGGGGGAACGGTCGGCGACATCGAGAGCCAGCCGTTCATCGAGTCGGCTCGCCAGGTACGGCACGAACTCGGCCGCAAGAACGTCTTCTTCGTGCACGTCTCGCTGGTGCCCTACATGGGGGCATCGGGCGAGCAGAAGACGAAGCCCACCCAGCATTCCGTCGCCGCCCTGCGTTCCATCGGCATCCAGCCAGACGCTCTCGTGCTGCGCAGCGATCGACCGGTATCGGAGTCGAATAAGCGCAAGATCGCCCTGATGTGCGACGTCGATGAAGCCGCGGTGGTGAACGCCGTCGACGTTCCCAGCATCTACGACATCCCGACGATGCTGCACGACCAGGGCCTCGACGCCTACATCATCGACAGCCTCGACCTAGCCGAGGGCGCCGGCGATGTCGATTGGTCGCGCTGGTCGCCGCTCCTCACGGCCGTGCACGAACCGAAGCACGACGTCACGATCGGTCTCGTCGGCAAGTACATCGATCTTCCCGATGCGTATCTGTCGGTGACCGAGGCGCTCAAGGCCGGCGGATTCGCCCACAAGACGAAGGTCGCCATCAAGTGGATCCCGTCTGACGACTGTGAGACCCCCGAGGGTGCCGCCCGGGAGCTGTCCGACGTCGACGGTATCTGCGTTCCCGGCGGATTCGGCGTGCGCGGCATCGAAGGCAAGCTGGGGGCGCTGCGATTCGCGCGGGAGAACGGAATTCCCACTCTCGGGCTGTGCCTCGGCCTGCAGTGCATGGTCATCGAGTACGCCCGGCACGAAGCCGGTCTCGAGGGTGCGTCGTCGAGCGAATTCGATCCCGACACCGAGTTTCCCGTGATCGCGACGATGGCCGAGCAGGTCGACATCATCGCCGGGGGAGACCTGGGCGGAACGATGCGCCTCGGGCTCTACGAGGCCGATCTCGCCCCGGGCTCCATCGTCGAGTCGCTTTACGGCGGCCCGGTCGCGAGCGAGCGACACCGTCACCGCTACGAGGTCAACAACCACTTCCGCGCACAGATCGCAGACGCGGGTCTCTGGTTCAGCGGAACATCGCCCGACGAGTCGCTGGTCGAGTACGTCGAGCTGCCCCGCGCCGTGCACCCGTTCTACGTCGCCACGCAGGCGCATCCCGAACTGCGGAGCCGGCCCAGCCACCCGCACCCGCTATTCCGCGGGCTGGTCGAAGCCGCCCTCGAGCGCCACGAGGCGTCGAGTCTCTTCTCTGAAGACGAGGCGTCGTCGAGCAGCGATGTCGAGGAGGTCGCGGCTCGTGCCTGAGCAGCGGTCCTCGAGCCAGTCCGGGCAGCAGCTTCAGCAGAACGTGCTGTCCGACGAGCGCGTCGACCTGAGGGTCGTGTCGAGCGACGTGGTCTTCGAGGGTGCGATCTGGGACGTTCGACGTGAGACCTTCGACTACAACGGCCAGCAGATCACCCGCGAGTTCGTCGACCACACGGGGGCCGTCTCCGTTCTCGCCGTCGACGACAACGAGCGTGTGCTTCTGATCAAGCAGTACCGGCATCCCGTGCGTGCGCGGGAATGGGAGATCCCGGCCGGGCTCCTCGACGTCGCCGACGAGGATCCCCTCGAGGCGGCCAAGCGCGAACTCGCCGAGGAGGTCGACCTCGCCGCCGCATCGTGGAGCGTGCTGAGCGATTACGTGACGACCCCCGGCGGAAACAACGAGGCGATCCGCGTCTATCTTGCTCGAGACCTCAGCGACACCGACACCTTCGAACGCGAGCACGAAGAGGCCGACATCGAGAAACGGTGGGTGCCGCTCGACGAGGCGCTCGATGCGGTCGTCGCCCGGCGCATCCAAAACCCGTCTCTGGTGGTGGCCGTCTATGCGGCGGCGATCTCTCGGTCTCGCGGCTGGTCGACCCTGGGGGCGGCCGATGCGCCGTGGCCGCAGCGCGAGGTGCTTCGCAGCTTCAGACAGTCGTCGTAGCCCGTGGCGCTCGAGCCGCAGGTGCATGAGTATCTGCGCCACCTGACGATTGAGCGAGGCCTGTCTGCCAATACGCTCGCGGCCTACGCGCGTGATCTGAGACGCTACACGGACTGGCTCGACGCGCAGGGAGTGAGTGACGCGCGCCTCATCACCCCGGCGCAGGTCGGGCTCTTCGCCGGATCGCTTCGCACGGTCGACCGCGCCGATCAGACACAGTCGGCCCCGCTGGCCGCGTCGAGCGTCGCCCGCGTCCTCTCGTCGGTTCGGGGGCTGCATCGCCACCTCACCGACGAGGGAGCGATCGATTCCGATCCGGCTCGAGAGATCAAACCGCCCAAATTGGCCAGCAGGCTTCCCCAAGCCATCACGATCGACCAGATGAGCATCCTTCTCGGCGCCGTGATCGGTGACGACGTCTTGGCACTGCGCGATCGCGCCCTGCTCGAAATGCTCTACGCCACGGGCGCACGAGTGTCCGAGGCCGTCGGACTCAACGTCGATGACGTGATGGACGACTCCGAGATCGTTCGTCTGGTGGGCAAGGGCAGCAAGCAGAGGGTCGTTCCGGTCGGCAGCTACGCGCGAGAGGCCGTGGATGCCTACCTCGTGCGGGCGAGGCCGGTTCTGTCGGCGCGTGGCCGGGCCACACCCGGGCTCTTCCTCGGCCAGCGCGGACAGCGACTGTCGAGGCAGGGTGCGTGGCTCGTCATCCAGTCGGTCGCCCGGCGTGCCGAACTCGAAGCGCACGTGTCTCCGCACACGTTCCGTCATTCGTTTGCAACTCATCTGTTGCAGGGAGGCGCGGATGTGCGGGTCGTGCAGGACCTGCTGGGTCACTCATCCGTGGCCACCACACAGCTGTACACGCTCGTCACCGCCGACACGCTGCGCGACATGTATGTGACGGCGCACCCGCGGGCGCGCTGATACGCCTACACGGTGCGGCGACGCGGGGCCGGTACAGTTGAGTTCGATCCGGCGACAGCTGCCGGAAGGAATGGGAGCAGCGTTCGTGGCGGGCAACAAGAACACCGGTCGGTCCGAGCTTCCGGGACTCGAGACACCGAAGTTCGGCCCCACGGGGCGACCCCTGCGCGAGTTTCCCGATCCCGCCCCCCTGAAGTCGCACGGCCCCGCGCGCATCATCTCGCTCTGCAACCAGAAGGGTGGAGTCGGCAAGACGACGACCACCATCAACCTCGGAGCGACCCTCGCCGGCTATGGACGACGAGTGCTCGCCATCGACTTCGATCCGCAGGGCGCCCTCTCGGCCGGGCTCAACGTGAACACGCACGACGCCCTGACGATCTACGACCTGCTGCTCGGCAGCGCGAAGGATCCGTCTGCCGCGATCCAACACACGTCGGTCGAGGGCCTCGACGTCATCCCCGCGAACATCGACCTGTCTGCCGCCGAAGTGCACCTCGTCAACGAGGTCGCCCGCGAGACGATCCTTGCTCGCGTGCTGCGTAAGGTCAGCTCTGACTACGACGTGATCCTCATCGATTGCCAGCCCTCGCTCGGACTCCTCACGATCAACGCCCTCACCGCCAGTCACGGAGTGTTCATCCCGCTCGAATGCGAGTTCTTCGCGCTCCGCGGCGTCGCACTGCTCGTCGAGACGATCGACAAGGTGCGCGACCGGCTCAACCCCGCCATCGAACTCGACGGCATCCTCGCCACTATGTACGACCCGCGCACTCTTCACTCCCGCGAGGTGCTCGAGCGGGTGGTGGATGCGTTCGGCGACGCCGTGCTCGAAACCGTGATCGGGCGCACGGTCAAGTTTCCCGACGCGTCGGTCGCGGGCCGCCCCATCACCCAGTTCGCGCCGGAGCACGCGGCGGCGAAGGCCTACATGCAACTCGCCCGAGAACTGGTCGCGCGTGGCGCGGTCGCCTAGCCCAGACCTGCTCGCGGGCGAGAAACCGCCCGCGTTCGAACTCCGGCTCGATAACTTCGAGGGCCCGTTCGACCTGCTGCTCTCGCTCATCTCGAAGCACGAACTCGACATCACCGACATCGCGCTCAGCACCGTCACCGATGAGTTCATCGGTTTCCTCCGGGGCCTCGACTCTGCGGAGGAGCTCGACCGTGCGTCGGAGTTTCTCGTGGTCGCCGCGACCCTGCTCGACCTCAAGATCGTGGGCCTGCTGCCGCAGGGCGAACTGGTCGACGCCGAAGACGTGGCATTGCTCGAGGCGCGAGACCTGCTGTTCGCGCGCCTGCTGCAGTATCGGGCGTTCAAGCAGGTCGCCCGCTGGTTCGGCGAGAGCCTCGACGCCGAGTCGACTCGCCATGTGAGACAGGTGCGACTCGAGGAGAAATACCGACAGCAGACCCCTGAACTCGTCTGGACACTGACCCCCGACGACTTCGCCGCGCTTGCGGCCCTGGCGGTGGCCCCGCGGGAGATCCCGACCGTGGGACTGGAGCATCTGCACGCGCCGCTGGTGAGCATCCGGGAACAGGCGGCCCACGTCGTGACGTTGCTGCGCTCGAGCGGCGGGCCCGTGTCGTTTGGACAGTTGATCGCCGGCATCGCCGAGAAGGGGATCGTGATTGCTCGCTTCCTCGCGGTGCTCGAGCTGTACCGGCACGCGTCGATCTCGTTTGAGCAGATCGAACCACTCGGCGAACTCACGGTCAGTTGGACGGCCGAGTCGTGGACCGAGGAGAACCTCTCTAATCTGGGAGCGGACTATGACAACTGACACGTCGATCGACGACATCGCTTCACCCGACGACCCGGTTGCGCCGGCGCCCGTGCCGGTGTCCGACGTCGACCGCGCACTCGAGGCCATCCTCATGGTCGCCGACGAGCCGCAGAGCCTGGTCGCCCTCGCCACGGCCGTGTCACGCCCCGTCGCCGTCGTTCGGCAGGCCATCGAGCGGCTCGTCGACGACTTCGACGGCGTCGGCGGGTCGGTCACGCGCGGGTTCGAGCTGCGGGAGGTCGGGGGCGGCTGGCGCATCTACGTTCGTGCAGACTACGACTACGTGGTCACCGACTTCGTCTCGACCCAGAACCCGTCGCGGCTGAGCCAGGCCGCCCTCGAGACGCTCGCCGTGATCGCGTACAAGCAGCCCATCTCCCGAGGTTCGATCGCGTCGATCCGTGCCGTCAACGTGGACTCTGTCGTGCGCACCCTGCTCGGCCGCGGTCTCATCACCGAGGCGTCGACGGATGCCGAGACGCACGCGATCCTCTACGGCACGACGGATCTCGTGCTCACGCAGTTGGGCCTCAACTCCCTCGACGAACTCCCCCGGATCTCGCCACTGCTCGCAGACGGCGCGGAAGGCTTTGATGAACAACTTCGATGACAAAAGACCAGGATCGGCCCACGAGGCGAAGTCGTCGGATGAGACCGGCGTTCGACTGCAGAAAGCGATGGCGGCCGCGGGCGTCGCATCACGGCGGGCCTCGGAGGAGTTGATCGCCGCGGGACGCGTACGCGTAAACGGCCAGGTCGTGCGCGAACCCGGGCGCCGCATCGATGCGGTCGTCGACACGCTCGCCGTCGACAACATCGCCATCCAGCTCGACCAGTCGAAGCGCTACGTGATGCTCAACAAGCCCGTGGGCATCGTGTCGAGCCTCGCAGATGAGAACGGCCGACCGGATCTGCGCGAGTTCACAGACCAGTACGACGAGAGACTGTTCAACGTCGGTCGCCTCGACGCCGAGACGTCGGGACTGCTGATCCTCACGAACGACGGTGACCTCGCACACGTTCTCGCACATCCGTCGTTCGGCGTGCTGAAGACCTACATCGCCAAGGTGCGCGGAGCGATGACGCCCCAGACCGTGCAGAGGCTCACGAACGGAATCGACCTGGAGGACGGTCCGATCGCGGCCGACAAGGCGCGACTGCTCGAGACCTCGAACGGCTTCAGCCTCATCGAGATCACCCTGCACTCCGGCCGCAACCGCATCGTGCGCCGCATGCTGAAAGAGGTCGGGCATCCGGTCGTCGACCTGGTGCGCCGGTCGTTCGGTCCGGTGCACCTCGGCAACCTGCGCGTGGGTGCGACGCGGCAACTCAGCGGCACCGAGCTCGGCCAGATCCTCACGCTGTCGCGCTCGAAGGACTCGCCCAAGCCGGCTGCGTCGTCCGAGCCGTCGCTCGAGACGTCGCTCGAGACAGGGGAGTAGCCATGGCTGAATCCCGCCTCACCGGCCAGGTGCGCGTCGTCGGTGTCGGGTTGTTGGGCACGAGCATCGGCCTCGGCCTCCGTGCCCGCGACGTCGACGTCATCCTCGCGGACGCATCGCCGACCAATCTGAGCATCGCCATCGACTACGGCGCAGGCCGAGGTGCGCGGCCCGACGATTCGCCGCAGATCATCGTCGTCTGCGTGCCCCCCGACGTGACGGCGCAGATCGTCGCCGGCGAGCTTCTCGCGTACCCCGACGCCCTCGTGACCGATGTCGCGAGCGTCAAACTCGCACCGCTGGCCGAGCTGCGCGCATCCGGTGCCGACGTGTCGCGGTACCTGGGTTCGCATCCGCTCGCGGGACGCGAGCGGGGCGGCCCCCTGTCGGGCCGAGCCGATCTGTTTCTCGGACGCCCCTGGGTCGTGGCGGACCACGGGGGAGTCTCGAATCAGCGCGGGGCGCTGCTCGACGCCCTCATCCTCGACCTCGGAGCAACCCTCGTCGAGATGAGCCCGGAGCAGCACGACTCATCGGTGGCGCTCGTGTCGCACGTTCCCCAGGTGATCTCGAGCGTGATGGCGAGACGGCTCACCGACGCGCCTGAGGCTGCCGTGAACCTGTCGGGCCAGGGCCTGCGCGACGTCACCCGGATCGCGGCGAGCGACCCGGAGCTCTGGGTGCAGATCCTCGGTGCCAACGCCGCGCCCGTAGCCTCGGTGCTGCGAGACTTTCGCGATGACCTCGACCGGTTCATCGAGGCGCTCGAGCAGCCCTCGCACGGGTCGTCACGCCGCCGCATCAACGAGGAGCTCGTCGGAGGAAACGTGGGCGTCTCCCGCATCCCCGGCAAGCACGGGCTCGACAGGCGGTACTCGACCCTGGTCGTCATGGTCGACGACAAGCCGGGCGAACTGGCTCGGCTCTTCGTCGAGATCGGTGAGGCGAACGTGAACCTCGAAGACCTGCGCCTCGAGCACTCGCCGGGCGCCCAGATCGGCCTGGCCGAAATCTCGGTGCTGCCCGAAGCGGTGCAGCGCCTCACCGACGAACTGTCGCAGCGCGGCTGGAGGATTGCAGCATGACCACCCCACATCGTGAGAGCACACCATACGAGAACTTCGCCGACACGAACGGCGACACCACATTCGTGGTCGCCATCGACGGCCCGGCGGGCAGCGGCAAATCGAGCGTGAGCAAGGAAGCGGCCGGCGCCCTCGGGTACGCCTATCTCGATTCGGGCGCCTGCTATCGCGCTCTGGCCTGGAGCCTGCTCGAGCGCGGCGTCGACCTTGAGGACCCGGCCGCCGCCATCGACGCACAGAAGACCTTCGACCTGTTCATCGGAACCGATCCCGACGCGTACTTCGTGCGGGTCGGCGAGACTGACGTGACCGAGGCCATTCGGGAACCCCGCGTGACGAACGCCGTGCGGCACATCTCGAAGATTGCCGAGGTGCGCGCCGGGCTGACCTCGCTGTTCCGGCGCATCATCCGGGCCACGCCGAACCCGGGCATCGTGGTCGAGGGGCGCGACATCACGACCGTCGTCGCATCCGATGCGCCCGTCAGAATCCTGCTGACGGCGTCCGAAGAGGCTAGAATGGCGAGGCGTTCCAAGGAACTGACCGATCAGAGTGCTGCCGTCGTGGGTGAACAGCTCCGGTTTCGAGATCAGGCCGACTCTCGAGTCGTCGATTTCATGAACGCCGCCGATGGTGTTCTCACCCTCGATTCAACCGAACTCGACTTCGACCAGACCGTTAACGCGGTGGTCGAGATCGTCCACACTCAAACAGCGAGGATCTCGCATGGCCGATAAAAAGGCTCCCAACCCGTCCAGCCCGATGACCGACTCCGAAGACGACTTCGAGGGCACCGACCCCACCCTCGGCGACCGCCTCGGCGGACTCGACGACGAGCTGATCTCCGCGCGCACCGAGACGCTGCGCAGAGGCCTCGCCGACTTCGAACTCGACGACGACGACCTCGAGGTCCTTGAGGCCGCGACCGACGACCCCGACGCCATCACCTACCTGCCGGCGCTTCCCGTGCTCGCGATCGTCGGCCGCCCGATCGTCGGCAAGAGTGCACTCGTGAACCGCATCCTCGGCCGCCGCGAGGCCGTCGTGGAGGACACCCCCGGTGTCACCCGCGACCGCGTCTCGTACAAGGCCGAATGGAACGACCGCTTCTTCACCCTCGTCGATACAGGCGGCTGGGAACCCGACGCGAAGGGCATCAATGCGTCCGTCGCCATGCAGGCCGAGATCGCCATTGACCTCGCCGACGCCGTTCTCTTCGTCGTCGACGCCAACGTCGGCGCCACATCGACCGACGAGCACGTCGTTCGCCTGCTGCGCAAGGCGAAGAAGCCGGTTTACCTCGCCGCGAACAAGGTCGATGACCTGCGCCAGGAGCCCAACGCCTCGGCGCTGTGGTCGCTGGGCCTCGGCGAGCCATACCCGGTCTCCGCGCTCCACGGCCGGGGCGTCGCCGACCTGCTCGACATCATCCTGAAAGATCTGCCGCCGGTCTCTGCCGTGGCCAAGCAGGAAGTGGGCGGGCCGCGGCGCGTCGCCATTCTCGGGCGCCCCAACGTCGGCAAGTCGTCGCTGCTCAACAAGGCCGCCGGCGAGGAACGCGTCGTCGTCAACGAACTCGCCGGAACGACCCGCGACCCGGTCGACGAGCAGGTCGAGATCGCCGGACGCATCTGGCGGTTCGTCGACACCGCCGGTATTCGACGCAGGGTGCACCTGCAGCAGGGTGCCGACTTCTATGCGTCACTGCGCACCTCGGCGGCCCTGGAGAAGGCCGAGGTCGCCGTCGTGATGATCGACGTGACCGAGCCGATCAGCGAGCAGGATGTGCGCATCATCGACCTCGTGCTCGAGTCCGGACGCGCACTCGTTCTCGCTTTCAACAAGTGGGACATGCTCGACGACGAGCGTCGGCGCTACATCGAACGCGAAATCGAACAGGATCTCGCCCACGTGTCGTGGGCGCCCCGGGTCAACATGTCGGCCAAGACGGGTCGCCACCTCGAAAAGCTCGTGCCCGCGCTCGAACTCGCGCTCGAGTCGTGGGACACCCGTCTTCCGACCGGCAAGTTCAACGCTTTTCTGGCGGAGCTCACGTCTGCGCACCCGCACCCCGTGCGTGGCGGCAAGCAGCCGCGCATCCTGTTCGGAACGCAGGCGTCGAGCCGGCCGCCGACATTCGTGCTGTTCACGACGGGGTTCCTCGACCCGGGTTACCGCCGCTACATTCAGCGCCGGCTGCGCGAGGTCTACGGCTTCGAAGGCTCGCCGATCATCGTCAGCATGCGAGTGCGTGAGAAGCGCAAGCGGTAGACGACGAGCACGCGAGCAGACGAGCAGACGAGCACGCGAAACAGATTGCGAGAGGAGCGTCGAGCCGCTTACAGGGTGGGCGCTCCTTTCAGCGTGACCGCGGGATGCGTGACGTACTTCTTCTTCGTCGGCGACGTGAATTCGAGGGTGCCGCCGCCGCGGTGCACGTAGCTCCAGTCGGTGCGGTGCTTCAGGGAATGATGCCGACGGCAGAGATGCGCCAGGTTGTCGTGGGCCTTGAGACCGCCGACGTTCCAGTCGGTGCAGTGATCGCAATCGCACCGCCGCGCCAGTCTGTTGCACCCTGGAGCCCCGACAGGTCTCGTCGCGCACGCTCAGCCAGCGCCGAAGGTCGGCGGGAACCTCGTAGCGGTCGCGCCCGACGGACAGCACAGTGCCCGTCTCGGGATGCGTGAGAAGTCGGAAGAAGCTCGGAGCGTGTGCAGCCACCCGCCGCGCGGTGTCGGCATCGATCGGTCCGTATCCTTCGAGTGTGGCCGGTTCGTCGCTGACCCCGATCAACGTGAGGGCGGGCACGGTGACTAACACGGTCGGTCGGATGCCCTGGGTCGCCCCGGAGAGCGCCGGCTCGCCGTTCTCGAGAAGGTCGAGAGCGACATCGCCGATCAGCTGGGTGAGTGAGCGGCTCTCGTCGGCCGTCTGAAGGCCCCGTGCGATGTCGCTCAGTCGGTTGTGGACCGCCTGAGGACGCTCGCACGGCACGTAAGCCGTGAGCCAGGACATGCCGGCGTGCGCCGGTTTCAGCTCGATCGAACGGTCGAGCGCCGCCCGCGCCTTTCTCGCCTGGATGCTCTCCGGGTGCCTGATCTCCCGCAGGCGCCGGGCACGCCGCTCGAGCTTGGCGACGGTCAGAGTCTCGGCCTCGGGCAGGATGGCCTCTTCGAAAGGAATTCGGCTCTCTGCCGGCAGCGAGAGGGCTTGATCGATGATGACCGGGCGGTGCGTGCGTATCGTTCATCGTGGGCATGTTCCAAGTCAACAGGCACCCTCCGACATCGCCCCGAGCGGCGCCATCACAGGGCTGAGAACCGTAGGATCTTCCCGTGCCCACCCCCGTCGCAGCCCCTCGACTCGCCCTCATCGCCGCCGCTGCCGACCTCGTGCTGGTGCTCGTCTTCGTGCTCATCGGCCGAGGCAGTCACGAAGAGGGCTTCACGCTGCTCGGCACGCTGAACACCGCATGGCCCTTCGTTGCGGGCCTAGCCCTGGGCTGGCTGGTCTCACGAGCGTGGCGTGAGCCCCTGTCGCTGCGGAGAGCGGCCCTGCCGGTCTGGGCATCCACGGTCGCCGTCGGCGTGGCGCTCAGGGCCCTGAGCGGTCAGGGAGTCGCCCTGTCGTTCGTGATCGTGACCCTGCTGGTGCTCGCCGTCTTCCTGTTCGGCTGGCGCGCCCTCGCCAAGCTCGTCGTCGCCCGCAGAACTCGACGCGAGACGCACTGACCGTCACACGGGACGGCGCACGTTACGACAGGATGTCCTTGGTCGAGAATCGTCCATAGGCGAGTGCCCCGAAGACCACGACATAGCCGAGCTGCAGCACCGCGTTCTGACCGAACGACGACCACTCGATGGGCTGGCGCAGCAAGTCGGCGAAGTTCAGCCAGTAGTGGCTGAAGAGCCACGGATGCAGCCACTCGGTTTGTGACAGCGAATCCAGCACCTGAGCCACGATCGACAGTACAACCGTGGCGGCCATGGCTCCGACCGGCGCGTCGGTGAGCGTCGAGATGAACAACCCGATCGCCGAGAGGCCGAGTAGCGACACCGTGGCGTAGAGGGCGATCAGCAGCGAGCGAACGAGCGAGTCGCCTATGCCCACGGTGTCTCCAGAGAGCAGGGTGACCGGTCCGACCGGGAACAGCGCGATGCCGATGAGGATGCCCGCGATCGACAGGGTGAGGGTGGCAGCGAGGCAGAACACGATCGCGGCCAGGTACTTCACGACGAGGAGGCGAATGCGCCCGACGGGGGAGACCAGCAGGTAGCGCAGAGTCGCCGTATTCGCCTCCCCGGCTATCGAGTCGCCAGCGACGACGCCGACCGTCAGCGGAAGGAAGAGCGGGATCGCGATGGTGAGCCCGGCGATGCCGACGAAGAGACCGTTCTGGGTGATGCTGTCGATGAACGCCGGTCCGCGACCGCTCGAGCCCGCTGAGGAGACGCGCACGGCGACGGCGATGAGAATGGGCACGGCCGCGAGCGCCAGGAGCATCGCCCAGGTGCGGCGTCGGCGGAACAGCACGACGAGTTCGGAGGCGAAGAAACCCGCTCCGATGCTGCGCGTGGCACGGCGATCGGCCAGGCCGGTGCGGGGCGAATCACTGAACGACATCGAATCCCTCCCCGGTGAGCGCCACGAAGAGATCTTCGAGCGACGCGTGCTCGACGCTGAAGCCGCGCACCCGCACTTCGGCGGCGACGAGGGCCGCGACGATGTCTTCGGCCGCGACAGTCTCGGGCAAGGCCGCCGAGAGGGTGGTGCCGACGGGGCTGGCCACGGCCGCGCCGGCGGTCGCCTCGGCGACCGGGCCCGTCGCATCCGGATGCCCGGGGTCGAGACCCAGCGCGAGCAGCACTCGGGCGGCGGCGTCGGTGTCGGGCGTCGTGACGCTCACCCGGGTCGAGCCCGCAGAGCGCAGCTCGTCGAGCGTTCCCTGGGCCACGAGTCGGCCTGCCCGCATGACAGCCGCGTGGGTGCACATCTGCTCGATCTCGGCCAGCAGGTGGCTCGAGACGAACACGGTCGTTCCCTCGTCGGCGAGCGACCGGATGAGACTGCGCACCTCGCGAGTTCCCTGCGGGTCGAGGCCGTTGGTCGGCTCGTCGAGCACGATCAGATCGCGCGGCGTGAGGAGGGCGTTGGCGATGCCGAGGCGCTGCTTCATTCCCAGGGAGTAGGCTCGCACCTTTTTGTCGGCCGCGTGACCGAGGCCGACCCGGTCGAGGGCTCGGGAGACCCGGGCAGTGCGGGTTCCGCCCGGGGCGAACCCGTCGGCGGAGTCGAGCCTCCGCAGGTTGGCCGAGCCCGATAGGAACGGGTAGAAGCCCGGTCCCTCGATCAGGGCCCCGACGCGGGGCAGCACCGATCCGAGCTTGTGAGGCATACGCTCGCCCAGCACACTTATCTCGCCGTCGCTCGCCTGGGCCAGTCCCAGCAGCATGCGGATCGTCGTCGTCTTTCCCGACCCATTGGGGCCGAGGAAGCCGAAGACGGAACCGCGTGGCACCGACAGGGCCAGGTCGTCGACTACGGTCTGGCGACCGAAGCGCTTCGTGAGCGCCGTCGTCTCGATCGCGAGGTCGGACGGGCTCGCGACTATGCCGTCGGTCACTGCGCGGCTGCCGCCTGCAGGCTCTCGACCGGCACGGCGCCGGCGAGCACGCGTCCGTCGTCGGTGATGAAGACCGTCAGCAGCGTGGTCTGAAGCACGTGGCCCCCCTCGACCGAGGTCGTCAGCTGCGACAGCATCGGCGAGTCGGTGAGCGACGCGGGGTCCGCTGCGGCGGGGAGTTCGACGACCGTGTCCCATCCCGTTCCCGTGACGGTCGGCTCGGGGTGGGTGCCCGCATCCGGAAGCGCGCTGCCGTCGGCGGGAGCGTCGTCACGATTCGGGATCGTCTTCTCCGTGACCTCGGTGCCGGACGGGGGCGTGAAGTCG